>JAQBNY010000024.1 GCA_028288315.1 Mucilaginibacter sp. | reverse complement strand
AAACCCGGCGGTTAGCAAAATCACTTTATGCTCGTCGGCTTTATTCACCTCAGTTTGGTAAGTTAAAGGCAAAGCAATGCAAGCCAATGTGGCACAAGCAATAACAACGGCGGTAATGCGCCACACCAACCAGTGTTTATTGGTACGCTTAACCTCCTGCCATACCAAACCGGCTGCAAGCAGTATGCATATAATAATGACGATATATGTCCAGTTGGCCTGCATTAATTGTTGGCTTGTTTAAGGTTTTTAAAATAGCGGCCAGACAAGCCCATATCGGCATTAGCCTCATCTGATTTTGGCATATTCTTTATAGATACCAGTGTTTTTTGTATAGCCCGCTCCACCATGTTTATATCAGATACATTTATTTTTTGTACCGATAATATCCTGCGCATAGCGCTTAATGCAGGCAAATAAGTACCGGGTTGTGCAGAAGCTATCTCGCTTAAGCGCTGATTAGCCAGTTGCAGGGTACGGTTATCTGCAGCATTTAACACTGGTTTCAGTTTTAAGCTTTCTAAAACGCCTATCGCGTTCTTCAATACCGCCTGGTTATCGGCAGGTGCTTTTATGTCCTGCTTATTAACCGGCTGAATGATTTTGTCCAGCTCGCCGCTTAATCGTTTTTCCGGTTTCAATGGCGGCGGGTTGTATGATGTTTTGGCCACATAAGAGCGCGATTTCTGCTGCAGATCTTTCAGCAAACGCAAAGCTTTGTACGCAAAAGGCAGGGCGGCCTGTGGTTTGTAAAGCCGCAGTTGCAATTCGGCTTTCCACATTTCGCTAAGGGTAGCTTTAAGCTGTGCCTTTATAGCAGGCTCAAAAAACTGGGCATCCTCGGCCTTGTCATGGTCATCGGTGTATTCTTTTAAAATTTTGGCACCATTGCTAAAGTCCGCAGGGTTAGATAGTTCATCGCCACCTTTGGGGCCTTCAACCGTTTCATCCTCTTCGCCTAAAAATTTACCGTAACGTAAGCGCAGCAGTTTTTGATCAACACCCAGATCATTGCTGCGTGCATTAAACTTCTCTGTACTGATGGTGTCCTTATCCTTAATCAGTTTCTCAGCATCGATGATGATCTGCCGCTCGCTCCTAAAAAATTCCGGTTTTATATTTGCACCGGATAGTACCCCATCCATACTTAACAACTCTGCGGTATCTTGTATAGCAACTGTAAACACATCGGTGCGACTTTGCTGCTGATGGGTATCCTGTGCCTGTACATAAAAATAAAGCTCATCGCCTGGCTCCATATTCAAGGCAGGCAGGTCAATCAATTTTTGCACATTATATTGCGGACTGTGACCGCTAAACACAGTGCTAAAGTTCAGTTTATACTCTTTAAACTTAACTCCTTCGCCTTTGCCTTTGGCAACGGTTGCTATTATTAAAGCATTGGCTATTCCGTAGTCATCATTCAATGAGGCGTTTATGTTTACCTTTTGCGCTTCGCCTGCATCTATATAAGTATACTGCTTAGGCGCCTTAACATGTATCACCGGCGGACCATCCTTTATTACCTGTACCTGGTAAAGGTCAGACAGTTTCCCATCAATACTTACCTGGTAAAAGCCTGGTTTATTTACTATTCTTTGGGCAGACCATTGGGTATACTCTCCCGTACTTTTTAAAGCGATGCGCTCCTTATCATTAAATATTAAATAGGCATTTTTTATGGCTACGTTAGTTTTAATGTCCCAGCTTACCGTAGCGCCTTCCTCGGCAGTAAGGTTAAATTTATCTTGCAAACGTTTTGCTTTGCCGGTATAAGCAGGCGGGGTAATAGTTAATTCCAGTTCATTTATCTGAGGTAAAACTTTTTCTGGTGGAATGCACTGTGCAGTCGAGCCGTTTTTCTCACCCCAGGAATAGGTGGTATGTTTATTACTATACAATTTGTTAAATACAATTACAAAGATCACCGCTGCCAATAGTAGCGGCAGGGCTTTTATCAGTCTCTTCGCGAAATGTTTATGACTTACCTGTAAACCATCTAAAACAGCTTGGGTATGTGAACGGGCCAGTAATTGCAATGTATTTAATTGCCCTATTGGTTGCAGTATTAAATCGGTACTTTCTTGCAATTCGGGGTATTCTTTGTTGAGGTACCCGGCAATTGCTTCATTATTTATTAACCAGGGGCGATGCATAGCCAGCAGTACAACAAGTGCAATAATAAATATTAACAGCGTTGCTACTTCCGGAACAGAAAACAGATGAAACAGCAAACTTCCCCCAAGCAAAGCAATGGCAACTGCCCATACCACATCAGCCAGTAATTGGTATACTAACCACCGTTGGCGCAAGCCGTTAATTTTATTTATCCCTTGCTTAGCCATTGGTTGGTATGGTTTTAGTTTTATGAGATAAAATGCGTTCGGCTACAAACAGTACTATAACCAACAGCCAAAAATACTTTGAAATATCTACCTGTTCAACCGGGTTAACTGATGCCACTTCGGTTGTTTGCTTTATCTGTATCGGTTGGATCTGTTGGTTTGTTAAAATCCGTTTATCAAATTTTTCGGGCTGCTGATAAATATTATTATTGATCAGTTTCAATATCATTCTGGGGAAATAATCGCTCCAAACCAGGTCGTTCCAATTAGGGTTAAAATGTGAGTAAAAGCGGTAGATATTCGCATTTTTTTGCATTTTTTTGTCTAAAACCGGTATCCCAAAACCATTATGCCAAACAGTCTCGTTTTTATCGTTTGATACGATCAATTTGTTTAGCGCTATCTTTTTATCGGCATTAAATAAAGCACTTCCCGCATCAATCCATGAGGCTGTAGATACTATCTTACCGTTTTCATATTTGAATATATTCTTGCTGGCATTTAACAAACGACTACTCAGCGGCGCATCTGATAACCAGAACAACCAATCTTGCCCACCGGCTATTTGTGCTGCGTTATTATATTGCCTGATGATAGCTTTACGCCCATTAAAGTTTACAACCGCAGATAGTGCCGCTTTTAAATAACCCGCATCCAAAGCGTATTTATTTGTGTACAAGGCAATCTGTAAAGTTGAGGTATCTACCTGTACCGGTGGCTGTTCTGAATTTTTTAAACTTACAACAGGTTGTCCGTTTTGTACCTTTACCTCAATGTCCTGGTTGCCATCGTTTTTAATAAATTGCTCTGTATAATATATACCTGAGGGACTGCTATTGCCCTGCGTTACTTTTATAGCATTATTAGCAGTAAACGATGCGGCAGCTATCCATTTGCTAACCGAATCTGCTGTGGTATACGTTTGCCAGTGCAGGTTTAACCCGGTTGTTGGCTTTGCCCCTTTAAAGTGGATGCTGCCGTTCGGCGTAAATAAATATACGGGTAATGCTGATGAAACTTTGTTGTTCAATTGCTTTACCACCACCCAATAGTTATTGGTAGATGCTGTGTCTTTGCGGTTAGTGTCTGCTAATATTTTAGTCAGATCGCCCTTGGCAAAGCCTTTTTCAAAATAATGAAATTCATAACCAGACTGGGTAAGCGAATCAACTACCGGTTTAAACTTTTGGTAGCTTTCCTTTAGGTTTTCTTTAGGAAGCAGCACCCAGCCTTTTACTTTTTCTGGTTTTTTTAAATGCTGCCAAACGGGTGCAGCCAAGAAAAATGCAAGCAAGGCCAGCAATAAACAACGAAGAATGAACAACAGTATATCCACCAGTTTAAAGCTGCGGCGGTTGGTTTTTGAAGCTTCGCTGATAAGCATTATACTGCCCACCTTTAAAGTTTTGCCCGGCTTTATATTCCACAGGTGTATTACAATGGGGATGCTTAACGCGGCCAGTGCAAAAAACCATATGGGTGATAAAAAGTGCATAAGCCTCACCTAAATCCTCTCCAAAGGAGAGGACTTTAAAAATGTTTGATGATATATATTATTATTATTCATGTTAAATAAATCCTTTTTTTCGCTGCATTAAAAACTCCCTTAAGGCTTCATCCAATGGGCGGGCGGTGCTAACCATTTTATAGGCTATATGCTTGCCCAGCAAATCACTTTTTATGGTTGCTAAATATTGTTGTAGCTTTTCCTGATAAGTGGCTTTGGCGCGCTGCGCATTCACCTGTATGGTTTCTCCTGTCTCCAGATCTTCTAAAGTAGAAAAGCCTTTAAAATCAAAATCCAGCTCATTCTGCCCCATCAAATGAAAAACCACTATCTCATGCTTTAAGGCAGCTAATGTGGTTAACAAATTATTTATCTCCTCATTTGCCTGGTACATATCAGTAACAAATATCAACAGCTCCTTCCGCCCGGTTCCTGCAAACAGTTCTTTATAATGCGCTGGTTTGGTAAACGTGCCGGATGGGTCAACCTGTTGTAAATGATAGTACAAGCGTTGCAAATGCTGCGGGTCGGGCTTGGATGGCAAGGAAAACAAGTCGCCATCTTTAAACACATTCAACGCTACCGAATCGCCCTGCAAGTTGGCCAGATAAGCCAGCGATGCGGCCAGGAAACGGGCATAATCTATCTTTTTAACACCATTATCATCATGGTTCATAGATGCGCTTGCATCTATCAAAAACCTTACTGATATACTGGTTTCAACTTCCGATTCACGGATATAATACCTATCTGACCGGGCAAACATTCGCCAGTCGAGCCAACGCAGGTCATCGCCCGGCTGGTAGCTTCGGTATTGACTAAATTCCAATCCGGGGCCTTTAACTGTACTTTTGTTAAACCCATTCATAAAGCCATCAATAACCGTTTTCGCCAATAATGGCAAATCCTTAATGGTCATTAATACTTTAGGATCAAGCATGGTTTTTTTGATTTCGAATGTCGAATGTTCAATCTCGAATTATATTAAAACCCTCTCCTTTGGAGAGGGAAGGGTGAGGCTACAATGGGCCTTTACGCTCTATAACTTTTAACAGCTCTTCGGTTACCCTATCAGAGTTAATGCCCTCTGCTTCGGCTTTAAAGTTCATTAATATACGGTGCCTTAAAACTGCCGGTGCCATAGCCTGTATGTCTTCCATCAAAACAGAGTATCTGCCTTTTAGCAACGCGCGGGCTTTGGCAGTTAGTATTAATGCCTGGCCTGCGCGCGGACCTGCTCCCCAGCGTACCCATTCTTTAATATAAGCAACGGTAGTAGTATCAGGGCGGGTAGCTCGTATTATACTGCTTACGTAGCGGGTTAAATCTTCATTTATGGTTACCTGCCTTACCAGATCCTGTGCCTGGGTAATTTCTTCGGCAGTGATAACGGCTTTAACATCGGCCTTTTTTGAGCCTGTGGTGCGGTTCAATATTGCAAACTCTTCCTGCTCGGTTGGGTAGCCAATTTTTATCAGTAGTAAAAACCTGTCTAACTGGGCTTCGGGCAAAGGATAGGTTCCGGCCTGTTCAATAGGGTTTTGGGTAGCCAATATAAAAAATGGCTTATCCAGCGGATAGGTTTGCCCGCCATAGGTCACCTCAAACTCCTGCATAGCTTCTAAAAGGGCGGCCTGCGTTTTAGGCGGTGTACGGTTAATTTCATCGGCTAAAATAATGTTAGCGAACAAAGGGCCCTTATTAAATTTAAAGAAGCGTTTACCTGTGGCGTGGTCTTCTTCCAGGATCTCGGTACCAACAATGTCGGTCGGCATAAGATCAGGCGTAAACTGAATGCGCCTGAAAGCCAGGTGCAGCGCTTGCGACATCGTTTTTACAATCAGCGTTTTCGCCAATCCGGGTACACCTTCAAGCAGGCAATGACCGCCGGCTAAAAATGCAACCAGCAATTCATCTAAAATATGATCCTGACCAACAATTACCTTTTGTATCTCAGTTTTTAACTGTGGTAATTTAGCAAGCAGTTCCTTAATGTTGTTTTCGGTAAGTTCCAATGCCGTATATGTTTTTATGCTGATGAACAGTAATAATATTTATTATGAACACCACAAGATATTATCCTTTTGACTAATTCCCGTATTTTTTATCAAAAATCTAACAAAGTATCCAAAAAATTACAATTTGCGCAGTTTTATAATAATAAGGGAATAATATTTGTCTTAATTTTAGGGTTTATAATTCAGATGGCATACAGCTCCAAATTTACTTTTACCAGATTAAGTTACCACAGCGGCGATTGGGACACCGATCAGCGTATGCCATCAAACCTGCTTAACTCTTTGGTGGAGTACACTACCATTCCTATTGATCCGCATGAAAAGGTGATCCCGCTAAGCAGTGATGATATTTTCACCGCGCCTTTTCTTTATTTAAGCGGTCACAAGCTAGTACAGTTTGATGTTAAGGAGAAAGCAAACTTTAAAAAGTATGTGCAAAATGGCGGTTTCGTTTTTGTTGACGACTGCAACCACGATATTGACGGGCTCTTCGCCAAATCATTCGAGACGCAAATGGCGGCATTATTTGGGCCAACAGCGTTAAAGAAGATTCCCAATAATCATAAGATCTATCATTCCTTTTTTAAGTTTGAGAAAGGCCCTCCTACTACATCATTTGAATTAAATGGCTGGGGCGATGACCTTGTGCATGATTATTTAAAGGCTATTGAGATAAACGGCCGCATTGCTGTTTTGTACAGCAGTAAGGATTATGGCTGCGAATGGGACTACGATTTCCGCAATAAACGCTTCCTTGCAGAGGACAATACCAAGTTTGGCGTAAACATTATTGTTTATGCCATGAACTCTTAAGCCATATTAGGTTTATCTTTGCAATTACATTTATTTTTAATGACAGATAATTACTACATCCTGCAAGACGGAGAAAAAACAGGTCCCTTTACCTACAACGAACTTATAGACAAGGGGCTGGATATTAACACCCGTATCGCATCAGATACAGGCAGCAGTTGGCAAAACGCATCAGATTTGCCTGAGTTTTACGGTTACTTTGAAGCGAAAGGGCACTACTTCCCTACCGAAGATAATTTGGCTACTTTTTGGTGGCGACTGGTAGCATACCTGTTAGACATAGTAGCTTTATATATTATATTGAGCCTTATAATGGTATTGATTGCTATGTTTTTCCCTACCGACCAAATTAAAACCTATTTAGAAAACTTTGATACCAAGTTGCCAATGAACCAATTAAAGGTGAACCTGATAGGCTTTTCGTTGTCTGTAATATATAACACCCTTTTTGAAGCCACACCCATGCGTGGCAGCATAGGTAAAAAACTTTGCAAAATGGCCGTAGTTGATGCCGATGGTAAAGGCTTGAGTTTAGGTAAAGCATTTATACGTAACCTATCTAAATTTATCTCTGGCGCTGCGCTTTGCATAGGCTATTTGAATATTTTGTGGGATGAGCACAGGCAAGGCTGGCATGACCAAATTGCACGCACATACGTGATTAGACAGGAAGCGTAGGCTGTTTTAAAACCTTAAAATACATACTCTGCAGTATTATTATTTATTATAGCATATTACTATATTAGGCAAATAATAATACCACATTGAAAAGAAAAGATTTCCTTTACCTTACCGGCATGGGCATTAGTGCAACCATGCTCAGCAGGATGACCGCTATGGGCACACCTGTTATGTCCGGCACCGTTATGCGGGATGTTGACGTAGCCATTAAAAAACGCATGGCTGATGTTGCCCTGAATGCTGCACGCTCAAAAGGCGCAACTTATACCGATGCCCGCCTGGGTCGCTACCTTAACCAGTTTGTGGTAACCCGCGATAGAAACATTGAGAACATAGTTGATACCGAATCATATGGTATGGGTATCCGGGTTATTGCCAATGGCTGCTGGGGCTTTGCCGCAACCGATAAGCTGGATAATGACAGCATAGCCCGCGCGGCCGAAACTGCCGTTGCCATAGCAAAAGAAAATTCACGCATACAAAGCGAACCTGTACAGCTGGCACCGCAAAAAGGCTATGGCGAGGTTACATGGAAAACACCCATAGAAAAAAATGCTTTTGAGGTGCCGATGAAGGAAAAAACAGATCTGTTATTATCAGTTAATGATGCTGCTTTTAAGAACGGCGCCAACTACGTTAACTCGGTACTGTTTTTTGTGAATGAGCAAAAATATTTTGCCTCAACAGATGGTTCATATATAGATCAGGATATCCACCGCATATGGCCAATATTTGGCGTAACTAAGGTTGATGAGAAAACCGGCAAGTTTGAAACCCGCAACGCGCTAAGTGCACCACGCGGTATGGGTTATGAATACCTGATACCACGCGAAAGTGATAAAATAAAAAGCCAAACAATCCTTTACCGCGACCGGTATGATATGCATGAAGATGCAGCTGCGGCAGCTTTGCAGGCGGCCCAAAAAATAAAAGCCAAAACTGTTGAACCGGGCAAATACGATTTGGTGCTTGATCCAAGTCACCTTTGGTTAACTATACACGAATCGGTAGGTCACCCATCAGAACTTGATCGTGTTTTAGGGTATGAGGCCAACTTTGCCGGTACCAGCTTCCTTACTTTAGATAAATGGAAATCGGGCAACTTCAAATTCGGCAGTGATAAAGTAAACATAGTGGCAGATAAGCTGCAACCCGGCTCATTAGGTGCTGTTGGGTATGATGATGAGGGTGTTGGCACTAAACAATGGGATATTATTAAGGATGGCATATTAGTTAATTACCAAACCATCCGCGATCAGGCACACATCATAGGCCTTAAAGAATCACAAGGTTGCTGCTACTCGCAGAGCTGGCAGGATGTACAGTTTCAACGCATGCCTAATATATCGCTGCAACCGGGCAAAACGCCTTTAAATGTTGAGCAGATGATAAGCAAGGTGGAGAAAGGTATTTACATTATTGGCGATAGTTCTTTCTCTATAGATCAGCAACGGTATAACTTTCAGTTTAGCGGCCAGCTTTATTTTGAAATAAAAAACGGTAAAATAGTAGGCATGTTAAATGATGTTGCTTACCAGGCCAACACTCAGGAATTCTGGAACTCATGCGCCGCCGTTTGTGATAAAAACGATTATCGTTTAGGCGGATCGTTCTTTGACGGCAAAGGGCAGCCAATGCAAGCAAGCGCCGTATCTCATGGCTCATCAACCGCCCTGTTTAAAGGAGTTAACGTAATTAACACAGCAAGAAAAATTTAACCATATGGCTATTTTAACTGAAGATGAATGCAAAGCGATTTTGAAAAAAGCGCTAAGTTATTCCAAAGCCGATGAGTGCGAAGTAAACATTAATGGTGGCGACTCGGCAAATATAAGATACGCTCGTAATTCGGTATCAACCAGCGGCTCTTTAAGCTCAACTACCATGGCCATATCATCGGCCTTTGGCAAAAAACTGGGTATTGTTACCTTGAACGAATATACTGATGAAGCCATAGCAAGTGCTGTAAAACGCTCAGAGGATTTAGCCAAGCTGGCTCCCGAAAACCCCGAGTACATGCCTTTTTTAGGGCCGCAAGCTTATGCACCTGCAACTAAAACCTTTGTACCTGCAACTGCTGCTATAACACCGGCACAACGCACTACTATGGTTGGGCAAAGCTTAAACGTAGCTAAAGAGGCTAAGCTTACAGCAGCAGGGTTTTTGCAGAACAGCGCAAACTTTTCTGCCATGATGAATTCGCACGGGTTGTTTGCTTATAATACCTCAACAGATATTAATTTTTCAATAACACTTCGCACGGCTGATAGTCAGGGATCTGGTTATGCTACTAAAGATTATAATGATGTAACCAAACTGGACACGCTTGCATCAACTAAAATTGCCGCGCAAAAAGCCAGCGGATCATTAAGCGCAAGAGCTATTGAGCCCGGTAAGTATACCGTAATATTAGAGCCGGCTGCAGGTATAGTATTGCTTGAACAATTATATGGCGGCCTTGATGCCCGCAGTGCCGATGAAGGCCGAAGCTTTTTAAGCAAGCCAGGCGGCAAAAGCAAACTGGGCGAAAAGCTGGTAGATGAACGGATAAATATTTACACCGATCCATCACACCCTGATCTGCCTTCGAGCAGTTGGAGTGGCGACGGTCAGCCGCAGGAAAAAAGAACATGGATAGAAAAAGGCGTGATAAAGAACCTTACCTACTCGCGTTACTGGGCACAAAAAAAAGGTGTTAAACCTATTCCCAACCCCGGTAATATAATTATGGAAGGTGGCACTGCCAGCCTTGAGGAACTTATAAAAGGAACCGAAAAAGGTATATTGGTTACCCGTTTATGGTATATCCGCCCGGTTGATCCGCAAACTTTGCTATTTACCGGTTTAACGCGTGATGGTACTTTCTATATTGAGAACGGAAAGATAAAGTTCCCGATAAAAAACCTGCGTTTTAATGAGAGCCCAGTAATTATGCTGAATAATTTGGATGCCTTAGGTAAGGTTGAGCGTACGGTTAGCGGTGAAAGCGGCCAAAGTGCGCTGATACCGCCAATGCGGATAAAGGAGTTTACGTTTACTTCGTTATCTGACGCGGTATAATAACCACAGAGGCCACAAAGAAAAAAGCACAAAGAATACAGAGATATTTTAAATGCTCCGTTAGAAGCATCCGCTTTGTAGAAATAAATTATAAAGATTTGCGTGCCATAGGTACGCTTCCCTATTGTATAATCCTACGTCTCAGAATTAAACAATCTGAATTACAAAAAGCCCTCCCAATAATTCGGGAGGGCTTTTTGTAATAAAGTTATTTAGAAAGACTGAAAGCATCCGTTCAACCTTCAAATCACCAAAGTTTTAATTATTTAACCTATCCTTTATTACCAGCGTATCGGCTATCATATCATGCAGGCATTGTTGTTTTTTGTTAAAAAAACACATGAGATAGCCAGCACATAAAGTTACAGTTGATAGTATTTTACCGAGATTTCTGGTGATGGCTTTTGAGGTATTTATGCGGGCACCTTCCAAATCGGTCACCCGTATGTTTAAGAGTTGCTTACCGTAGGTGGCCTGTTTATCTGAACTTTCCATTACAATATGGTAAACCATTTTTGCAATGGGGATAAGTGTAGCAATAACTACAGATATAATTATCTGGGTCATTTTATCAGTTACTATTATTACGGCTCCAATTCCCAGGAAAACAAACCCACCTGAAACAATGAGCCAATCAACTACTGAAGCAATTGCCCGCTGGTCAAAACTGCCAAAATACTGTAATGGTAATGGTTGTTTAGTAAAACCGAAGAGTTGTCTTAACTCAGCAATTTCATGAGCTTCTTTATAGTCGTCCATTGCTTCGGTCTTTACAAAGTCGCCGGGCTTTATTTTATGGGACCTTAACTCATCAATACTAAAGGGGCCGGTGGGTTTGCCGTTAACAACTAAAATGTATTTATTGTTACCCAAAGATGGAGAAGTATTAAAGCCGGAGGATTGCATGGTCATCAAATTTAAGGATTAATGCATATAAACCTCCGGCTTTTTAAAGCTATTAGTAACGGGTCACTTTAAAGTCAGACACGCCACCTTTCATATGGATGTACATTTTATTTTTAGCAGCATCAAAGCCTGCAGTTTGATAGGTGTTATCGCCATTGTTGGTAAAGCCATTAAAATCTGTTGATGACAGGCCAGAGCTTGATTCAATACGGCATGCTGCGTTTTGAGGCACTTTAATATTTACTTCAGATACGCCTGTTGAAACCTCAACATTTGTAGTTGCCAAAGGCTCACCTAATTTAATATTAAAAGATGCGGCACCTCCGCTTAGTTTAAGTTTTTTCACTTTGAATTTACTCAGATCAAAATCCAGTTTAGTAGCTCCTGCTTCAACATTCACTTCCCATTCGGGATTAACATTTAATTTAATATCGGCAGAGCTTGTTTTTTCGCTGTCCCAATCAAAGTGATTGCCATTTTTCTTTTTCATGTGCAAACCAAGTACAGGTACATTTCCTTCCATACTGTGGGTAAACTCAAATTTGTTATAAAACTCTTTGGTAACTGCGTTAAACAGTTCGCTGGTAGAATCTTTTAAGGTATAAACCGTACCACCGCCACTAATATTAAGTATTGCTGATGTAGCTGTTGCGTTGTAAGGCTCGCTATATGTGCTGCTTCCTTCAACACGTACAATATCTTTTGAGTCAGTATCATCATCATTGCCACTGTCATTGTCATCACTATTATCATAATTATCCCTGTGATTGTGATGCCAGCCATAGCGGGGGAAAAAGAAATTATTTTCAACATGCGCAAAAATCAGCAGGCCAAACCCTGCTACTACAACTGCTATTTTAAGTAGAGTAGCCCATGCCGATTTGTTGTTGGCGAAAACCAGGTTAACACCACCCATAATTAAAAATATCGGCCATAAACGTATCAGGTTCCCCCAATGAAAATCAATCACATCGTAATTATTTAACAGGAATATGGCGCCTATTGCAACCAGGATAACACCTGGCATTATTTTTTCACTTCTCATTTTCGTATGTATTTAATTGTAATGGTTTGATCATGCAACAAAGTGCATGATGGTTTCATTACTATATAGTTGATGAATTAGTTTGATCATCCTTTTTATCTGCCTCGGTACTTTCATCTGTAGCGTCAGTATTTACTTTACTATCAGTTGTGGATGATGTATTTTGCCAATCGTGTTTTTCCCAGGCTTGTTTCTTTTGTCCTGTAAATATCAGCATAGCACCTATAGCTACTAATATTACCGGCCATGTTCTTTCAAAATCAAAGTCGGGGAAAATATTAAACTCATCCAATAAAAAAATACCACCCAAAACAATAAGCACCACGCCAAATATTAAACCGGCATTTGATTTTTTTGCCGGAGCAGGCATAAATGGCTGACTTGCATTTGGCGGCGGTACTGAGTAATCAACCTTAGGACTGTCGTATCCCGGGTTAAAGTTAGTATAATCAACCCCCGGATTTATGTTAGGATTAGGGTTATAAAAGTCATATTTTCTTTTTGGCAATACAATCCATAAAACTACATAAGGTAAAAAGCCTACGCCTTTTAATACAAGGCTTAATAAAAATATGGCACGTATTATTGATACATCAACGTTAAAATAATCTGCCAGGCCTGCACAAACACCACCAATCATCTTGTGGTGTTCATCACGATAAAGTTTCTTTTCCATTTTATTTAGTTTTTTAGTGTTCTTATAATTGACCTCCTGCAGGTTTTATGATCATTTCATCAACATTGGCCCCGGTGCTCATATTGTAAATATTTATGATAGCCGATGCTATATCTTCAGGCATTACCATCTTGGTTTTATCAACCTTCTGGCCGCGCCATGAATCTGTTAATGTTGACCCCGGAATTATTGCTGTTACCTTAACACCATGTTCCTGCATTTCGAGCCTCATTACCTTATTAAGACCTAATAGGGCATATTTTGTTACACTGTACACCCCTGCTTCAGCTATGGGGTTTATGGCCGCAACAGAGCATATATTGAATATATGCCCTTCACCGACAGAAACCATACTTTTACCGAAGAAACGGTATAGTTCATAGGTTGGCATAAGGTTAGTATCTATCTGTTTTTGGAAGGAATCTTCGCTGTCATTAAGTATAGTTGAGTACTTGTACATACCCACATTATTCACAATAATACCGACGAAACCCAGCTTTTTCTCGGTGAATGAAGCAAAATTTATCAACTCATCACGCTTACTGCAATCTGCAACTATGGCCGCAATGGTAATCTGTGGGTTAATTTCTTCTAATTCGGCTTTAAAATCTGATAATTCTTTTTCGTTACGAGAACAAATTGCCACATTTATTCCTTGTTTAGCAAAAGCTATGGCAACAGCGCGGCCAATGCCTTTAGTTGCTCCGGTAATTAAAGCGTTTTTCATTTTTGATCTTTTTTATACTGAAATAAACAAGAGTCCAAGTTTTTACGTAATAGACATGAATATTTCATTTGATAAATATATCCCATTTAATTAACTCCATATATCAACCAGCATAGCTTAAATTAAAAAACGTATTTTTAACCGATTTTTATTATCACAATGTTTCAAAGTTTAGGAAAATATATACTCTTACTACAATTAAGTTTTAAAAAGCCCGAAAAGTTCAGTGTTTACTGGAAAGAGGTAATGCTCGAAATGGTATCAGTAGGTATAGGCTCGCTGGGCATTATCAGTATCATATCTGTTTTTATTGGCGCGGCAACTACTATACAGGTAGCATTTCAGCTATCCAGCCCGTTAGTACCGCGCAGTATTGCCGGCAGTATAGCACGCGACTCAAACATTCTGGAGTTTAGCCCTACTATTTCATCACTGGTGCTTGCAGGCCGTGTGGGTTCAAGCTTTGCGTCTCAAATAGGCACCATGAGAGTTACCGAGCAGATTGACGCTCTTGAAATTATGGGAGTAAACGCGCCTGGCTATTTAATATCTCCTAAAATAATTGCCGGTATTACAATGGTGCCAATGCTGGTTATTATATCAATAATGCTTGGCATTACAGGTGGTTACATTGCATGTATTGTAACTGGTGATATTACCCCTGCAGATTACATAATGGGTGTAAATGAGGGTTTTGATGGCCTTACTATACGAGTGGCGTTGGTTAAAGCCTTTGTTTTTGGTTTTATCATTGCTTCTATATGTTCTTACCAGGGCTTTTATACATCAGGCGGCGCACTTGAAGTTGGCCAGTCGGCAACAGCAGGTGTGGTTTATAGTTGCGTATGGATCTTATTTGCTGACCTTATGATCACAAGTATAATGCTATGATCGAAGTTAAAGATATTTATAAAACATTTGGGGATAATGAAGTGCTTAAAGGTATCAGCGCTACTTTCCATACTAGGAAAAATAATCTCATAATAGGCGGTTCGGGCTCTGGTAAAACTACTTTGCTTAAATGTATTGTAGGCTTACATGAACCCACCAAAGGACAGGTATTTTTTGAAGAGCAAAACTTTACCGAAATGGATTTTACCGAACGTGTGCCTATCCGTACACAAATAGGTATGCTATTCCAAAACTCCGCGTTGTTTGACTCCATGACGGTTGAAGAAAATATAATGTTTCCGCTTAACCTGTTCACCAAGCAATCAAAAGAAGAAAAGCTGGAACGTGCTAATTTTTGCCTGGAAAGAGTTAATCTAAAGGGCAAGAATAAGCTTTACCCGGCAGAACTATCAGGCGGCATGAAAAAACGTGTGGGTATTGCCCGTGCCATATCCATGCAGCCAAAATATTTATTTGTTGATGAGCCTAACTCGGGCCTCGATCCAAAAACTTCCATCCTGATAGATGAGTTGATTGACGAGCTAACTACAGAGTATGAAATGACAACTGTTGTGGTTACTCATGATATGAATTCGGTGATGGGCATTGGCGATCATATTATTTTTTTGCACCAGGGCCAAAAATGGTGGGAAGGTTCAAGCAAAGAAATTGCCCATACTGATAACAAAGAACTTAACGATTTTGTATTTGCCAGTAAGTTTATGCAGGCAGCAAAGTCTAAACTGTAGTTTGCAGTTACAGTTAGCAGTTGGCATCGCTTTATCTATATTTGCAAACTTTTACTGCAAACTTAAAACTGCAAACTGATAAAAAATGATCCAACTTCTTACCCCAACCTACTGGAAAGATTACGAGCTGATTGATTGCGGCGACTTTGAAAAACTGGAACGGTTTGGCAATATAATACTTATTCGCCCCGAGCCACAGGCCGTGTGGAGCAAAGCTTTAACCGAAGCAGAATGGCAAAAACTGCATCATATAAAATTTAAGGGCCGTTCTGCAACTGCTGGCGACTGGATAAAAAAAGACCCAAAAACGCCCGACCGCTGGCACGTTGAATACAAGAATAATGATGTTGCTATAAAGTTTCGTTTGGGTTTAACTTCATTTAAGCATCTGGGTATTTTTCCGGAGCAGGCTGTTAACTGGGATTATATTTCTGATAACATTAAAAAGTTTAAAACCCCTGTACCCAAAGTGCTTAACCTGTTTGCTTACACTGGTGGCGCATCACTAATTGCCCGTGCAGCAGGTGCAGATACTACTCACGTAGATTCTATTAAACAAGTGGTTACCTGGGCCAATGAGAACCAGGACCTGTCTGGTTTAAAAGATATCCGCTGGATGGTAGAAGATGCTTTAAAATTTGTGAAGCGCGAGGTGAAGCGCGGCAAAGTTTATAACGGTATCATACTTGACCCGCCTGCTTATGGCAACGGCCCCAATGGCGAAAAGTGGAAACTTGAAGATAACATTAATGAAATGATGAACGATGTTATGCAGCTGCTTGATCCGGAGGAACACTTTCTGATATTAAACACCTATTCACTTGGCTTCTCGTCAGTAATTATCGAGAATTTAATTAAGCAGGCATATCCTAAGGTACAAAACCTGGAAATAGGCGAATTATATTTACAGGCAACCGCCGGCCCTAAGTTACCGTTAGGTGTGTTTGGCAAGTTTTATAAAAATAAAGCTTAATAACCTTCATCAATTTCTATCTTTACAAGAATTATTATTTATTTAGTGTTAAATAGCAGCAAAAACATATCTGCACAGCAATAAAACGTCACCCCATTTATGAAATTTAAAAGCGTAATTTTTTCTGCCCTGTTTGTACTTTGCACGGTAGTATTTTTCTCAAGCTGTAATCAAAGCGACGGTAAAAAGGCACCAGATAGAAAATCGGACACTACAGCCAAAAAATCCGAAGATGAGCAGCCCGATACTTTAAGTGTGGCTAAATCAAGCTATCCACCTATTGATAAAGTTCTATATGATTCTTTACTAAAATTTAATGCTCATGGTGATACTTCAGGCAGGTGGCCGGTTAAAAACACGCCTTATCCAATAGGTGGCGCTATTTTACCATTTAAACGTGTGGTGGCTTTTTATGGTAACCTGTATTCAAAAAGAATGGGCATTTTAGGCGAACTTCCGCCTAATGAAATGCTGGCTAAACTAAAAACTGAAGTAAAGGCATGGACCAAGGCTGATCCAAAAACACCTGTTCAACCTGCTTTGCATTACATTGCAGTAGTTGCACAAGGCGATGGCGGTAAAGACGGCAAATTCCGTTACCGCATGCCGTTTAAGCAAATTGATAGTGTATTGGTACTTGCCAAAAAAGCGCATGCAATTGTGTTTTTAGATGTGCAGGTTGCGTTAAGCAACATACAAGCAGAATTACCTTTGTTTGAAAAATACCTGGCTATGCCACAAGTCCATTTTGGTATGGACCCTGAGTTTTCTATGAAAGATGGCAGTAAGCCTGGCAGAAAGATTGGCACTTATGATGCAAATGATATTAATTATGTATCTAATTACTTAGCCGGAATTGTTAAAAAACATGGCTTGCCGCCAAAAATTTTAATAGTTCACCGTTTTACCAAAAAGATGGTAACCAATTATAAAAACATTAAACTGCACCCTGAGGTACAGCTAGTAATGGATATGGATGGATGGGGCGAGCCTGACTTAAAAACCGGCACCTACCGCTACTTTATTAACCAGGAACCGGTTCAGTTTACAGGTTTTAAATTGTTCTACAAAAACGACATTAAAAAAGCACCTCACCATATGCTTACACCAGATGAAGTTTTGTCAAGATACAAACCATACCCTATTTACATTCAGTACCAATAATTAATTGGGGTAGCAAAATATTAGCCTTAAGCTGTTTTAGCTTAGGGCTTTTTTAATTTTAACTTTTACATTTCAACTTAAATGATACGCTGGGGAATTATAGGCTGCGGGCGCATTGCACACCGCTTTATGCAGGGGTTACCGGAAGTACCGGGTGCGGAGCTGGCTGCTTCGTGGTCGCGCAGGGCACAAACGGTAGATGCTTTTGTTAAGCAGTATGGTGGCAAAGCCTGCACAAGTGTTGAAGAGTTACTGGCAAGCGATATTGATGCGGTTTATATTGCCACCCTGCCTGACAGCCATGCGCAATACGCTAAACAAGCTTTAAAAGCAGGCAAACATGTGTTATGTGAAAAACCAGCTACAATTAATCTGAGCCAGTTAAAAGAAGTTTTAGAGGTGGCTAAATCAACCGGGCTATTATTTATGGAAGGAATGAAGCCACCTTTTTATCCGCTTTATACAAAACTAAAAGAGTATTTACTGCAAGATCCTATCGGGCAGGTTGGCTATGTAAGGGCGGGCTCTTCAGTGGCTGATATCAGTAAGGACCATCCTAATTTTAGCTATGAGCTTGCGGGTGGCAGCCTAATGCAAATTGGCATCTACGAAGCCTTTTTAGCCCTAGACTGGCTGGGCCCCCTGCTTAATATACAAGCCATGGGGCATTTTGGCGAAACCGGCATAGATATGTTTGCTATATTTCAAACTCAACACACCGGTGGATACTCGCAGGTATATACCGGGTTTGATTTGCACGGCAAGGGCGATGCACTTATTGCCGGTACGCTGGGAAATATTACCATCCACAAAAACTGGTGGAACCCTGCTAAAGCTACTATTGATTACCTTGACGGAAGATCTGTTGAACTAAATGAACCCTTTATTGCCGGCGGCTTAAATTATGAAACAGCCCACTTTTGCGAACTGATACGAGCTGGTGCTATTGAAAGCCCAATCATTAGTCATGAAATGTCAAAGCAAATGATAGCCATGATTGATGAAGCGAGAGAGCAAGTTGGATTGAAGTTTATTGGAGAGTAGTTGGTGGAAGCAATGCTACACCTTATATGTCATTGCGAGGAGGAACGACGTGGCAATCTCGTAGCCATTGCATTACCACTTAGCATGCGACGAGATTGCCACGCTATCGCTCGCAATGACATGACTATTGAGGATGAGACATTTAAATAAAAAAAGCCCGGTTCGTTTGAACCGGGCTTTTTGTTTAATTTATCCCTCTGAATAATCTGCTCCAGCGAATTTTGCTGAAGAATGAGGCATTATCATCCCAGCTCATCCAAATGAAAAGGGCTTTACCTACAATGTGGTCCTCGGGTACAAAACCCCAGTATCTTGAATCGGCAGAGTCATGGCGGTTATCCCCCATCATCCAGTAGTAATTCATTTTAAAAGTGTAACTATCGGCTTTTTTGCCATTTATCATTACATCTTTCCCAACTATCTGTACTTTATTGTTCTCATAAATTTCAATAGCGCGACCATATAATGGCATAGTTAAGCTATCCAGCTTTACTGTCCAGCCTTTTTTAGGAACAATGATAGGGCCGTAGTTATCTACGTTCCAGTTAAAGGCACCATTTTGCGGACTTAAGGCATACTTAGGATAAGCAGCCGGGAAAACCGCGTTAAACGGATCAGCTAAACCTCTTGACTTAATATTTGGAGTAACGGACTTAACATTTGAGAAACTTTTCAGTTTGGCAGCCGCATCTTTGGTCATGGTTGGGAAGGGGATGTTCTCATAGTTAGATACATTTAAATCCTCTAATATCTGCGGGTTCATTTCCATACCGTTGGTAGTAATGGTGTAGTCTGTTTGCTCTCCGGGAGGGTTTGGCGCAGCTTTACCATTCACATAAACCTGTGCATCAACAAGGCTTACAGTATCGCCGGGGGTGCCCTGGCAACGTTTAATATAGTTTTCGCGTTTATCAACCGGGCGATAATAAGGCGAATCGGCTTCCATTGGGTAGTTAAATACTACTACGTCACCTTTTTTAACATCACTTAAACCGGGTAAACGATAATATGGTAATTTTACTCCATCCCAATACGCTTTTATACCAAATATGGGCATAGTATGATGTGCAAAAGGGAACGCAATTGGGGTCATTGGCGTGCGGGCACCATAGTTAACCTTGCTTACAAATAAAAAATCGCCCACCAGTAATGATCTTTCCATTGATGGTGTGGGGATGGTGTAAGCCTCAATAAACAAAGTGCGTATAAGTGTAGCAGCAATTACCGCGAAAATTATAGCATCGGCCCATTCACGGGTTGGGCTTTTTTTCTTCTTTTTTGTGTCTTTACTTTTATTCCAGAATTTCCAGTTCATTTTTTAATTATTGTGGGTAGTAATCAATTACTATTTGTTAAAATCAAACATATCCTCTACCGAGAAAAAACCTTTTTTACCCTGTATCCATTCGGCAGCAAGTACTGCACCTAAGGCAAATCCATTACGATTGTGTGCAGTGTGTTTAAACTCAATTGTATCTACTTCAGAATCATATATAACGGTATGGGTACCCGGCACGCTGTTAATCCTATGCGATTCTATCAGCAACTGATCACTGGCTACATTAGCATCATCGGCGGTATTATCACCTGTTAAAATATTTACCCAGCCTGCTTTAGCGTCAAGGTTGTTAATTATACCTTCGGCAATGGTAATTGCAGTTCCGCTTGGCGAATCAAGTTTTTGAGTATGATGAATTTCTTCTACCTGTACATCATAGTATGGGTGGCTATTCATCAGCTTTGCTAAAATTTTATTTACCTGAAAGAAGATGTTTACACCAACGCTAAAGTTGGTGCCGTATAAAAGGGAGTTTTTACCATACTCGCATTGCTCTTTTATCTGGGCTATTTCGTGGTGCCAGCCTGTGGTACCAACCACAATAGGTACACCCGCTTTAAAACAGGCTTCGATATTATTTAATACGGTTGAGGGTGTACTAAATTCAATTGCTACATCGGCCTGCTGTAAGTTCTCTGCAGTAAGATCATGCAGATTAATACTCCCTATTTTTAATACAATTTCGTGTTTACGGTCAAGGGCAATTTTCTCTATAATCTTCCCCATCTTACCGTAACCTAATAATGCGATCTTCATTGTTTAATATTGATTGGTGTTGAAAGCAATGCAAATTATTATTTAAGCGTAAAGGTAATTTTTATACCCGGAATATAAGCATTGCTAACATTTGCCATTGCATAGGTTGACTGATTAATAAGGCTTGGGGTAACTTTCATTGAAAGATCATTATCAACCGTAAAAGAACTCATAAATTTTGCATCGATATAAGCATCAATAGCCTGGATACCCCATAAACCCAAAACACCTAAAATACTCAGGTCGCGGTTACGTTGGTAAGCATATGAGGCATTAGAAAAAAAATCTAATGACTGTGCACTATATAAATCATATTGGGTTTTATACTTTACGTAAGATGCGTACTCAGGGTCGCCTGGTACAGGCAGCCTTCCCAAACTTTTAATACGGGCCAGCGCCAGAAACTGTTGAAAATACTTTTGATTAAAGATTATAGCTGATGCTAAAAGGCCAAGCCCTCCATAAACAATAGGTAGTTTCCAGTATTTACGATTGTAAATCTGCCCCAGGCCTGGTAGTATTAACGAGCGTTTTACTGCCACACTGGGAATGTGTGTACTATCAGGGTGATAAACTTTTTCTTTTTTTACCTTGGGCGTAAACTTATGGGCAGCAGTATCTAAATCTGCCTTTTTAGGAGTAGCAATAATGGTATCTGCTTTTTTTCTTACAAGTGAATCCGGGTCTTGAGCCATTGCAAAAAATCCAATACTTAAGAAAAACGCAGTACTCAAAATTTGTTTAAACATAGCTACCAATCCAGCATTTCAAGTATACGGCCCAGATCATCTTCTGATAGAAACGGGATTTCTATTGATCCATTGCCCTGGCTGTTAACTTTAAGCTTAACGCGTGTGCTAAATTTTGAGGCCAGGTCATCTTGTATCTTTTGCATCTGAAAAGCAAGTGCTTCCGGTTGTTTTCCTTCTTTTTTTACAGGAGCCTGCTGCGTATCTCTCACCATTTCCTCTACCTTACGTACCGACAGGCCATTTTTTATTACCTGCTGATGGATGTAAAGCTGTACTGCGGGGTCTTCAATAGCTAACAATGCTTTTGCGTGGCCCATGCTTATTTGATTATCGCGCAGGGATGCCTGTATAGTTGGCGGTAATTTTAACAGTCTTAAATAATTGGTAACGGTTGATCGGTTCTTGCTTACACGATCGCCCAATTCTTCCTGTTTTAAGCTGCACTCGTCTATCATCCGCTGAAAGCTTAGGGCAACCTCAATAGCATTCAGGTTTTCACGCTGAATGTTCTCAATAAGCGCCATCTCCAGCATTTGCTGATCATTAGCGGTACGCACATAGGCCGGGATTTGTGTAAAGCCCGCCAGTTTTGATGCACGCAGCCTGCGCTCGCCTGATATTAGCTGGTAGCTGTGCGCATTAACGCGCCTAACCGTAATAGGCTGTATTAATCCCTGTAGTTTAATGGATGCTGTAAGATCTGCCAGTGCCTGCTCATCAAACTCGGTACGGGGCTGAAAAGGATTAACCTCAATCTCACTTATCTTAATCTCGTTTACAGAGCCTAAGCTATTTACCTCAGATACATTGCGGTTAGCATTATTACTGTAATTATTTTTATTAGGAAGTACGCTTTCAGAATCATTTAACAAGGCACTTAACCCTTTCCCAAGCGCGTTTCTCTTTTCTGTACTCATAATTTGTTAAGCTGTTACTGTAGTTGCCAGTTCTTCATCCTTTACCAAGCCGTTTTTGCGAAGAATTTCACGGGCCAGGTTTAAATAATTAACGGCGCCTTTACAGTTTGCATCGTGCATAATAACTGATAAACCAAAACTTGGCGCCTCGCTTAAACGCGTATTACGCTGTATAATGGTATCAAACACCATATCTTCAAAATGTGTTTTTACTTCATCAACCACCTGGTTTGAAAGGCGTAAACGAACATCATACATCGTCAATAATATACCTTCAATATCTAACTGTGTATTTAACCTTGATTGTACTATTTTAATTGTATTTAAAAGCTTGCCCAAACCCTCTAACGCGAAATATTCACATTGTACCGGAATAATAACCGAGTCTGCCGCGGTAAGGGCGTTAATAGTTATTAAACCCAATGATGGCGAGCAATCAATAATAATAAAATCATACTCATGCCTGATACTCTCCAAAACCGCTTTCATTTTATACTCGCGGTTAGTTAAATTAATCATTTCTATCTCGGCACCAACCAAATCTATGTGTGCCGGTAATAAATCAAGATTAGGGGTATCGGTTTTTTGAATAGCATCATGCGGATCTATATCATTAATGATGCATTCATATATACTATTTTTAATATTGCGTGGATCAAACCCTATACCAGAGGTTGAGTTAGCCTGCGGATCAGCATCTACCAGTAAAGTTTTATATTCAAGCACTGCTAAACTTGCGGCAAGATTTATTGATGATGTAGTTTTTCCAACGCCACCTTTTTGATTGGCTAAAGCAATAATTTTATTCATTCTATATCTTCAAAAAATTTATATAATTGCAAATTACAATATCGAAAAACAAAAATTTCTATGTTTGTAATGTTTTTTATCCGCCGCTAAAGATACGGATTTAAATAATCAGAAATCCACAGGTTAGGCCAACTTACAAACATTGTGAAGGAAATATTGTGGATTACTGAGTTAGTGAATTAGTGATTTCAAGCACTCATCAAACTTTAAATTAAGCAAATCACTAATTCAGTCATTCACTAATTTAAAAAAATGGTCACCATTATAGCATCTACTAACAGACCCGGCAGCTCAACCTTACAACTCGCCCAATATTATCAAAAAAGATTAGCCCAAAAAGGCTTGAAGACCAATTTGCTATCGCTTACCGAATTACCTGATAATCTTATTAAAACTGATTTATACGGTAAACGCAGTCAAGAGTTTGAAAAAATACAACAACTGATAACCAATACCGACAAGTTCTTATTTGTGATACCCGAGTATAATGGCAGTTTCCCTGGCGTATTAAAGGTTTTTATAGATGCCTGCAGCTTTCCCGAAAGCTTTTATGAAAAGAAAGCCGCGCTGGTTGGCCTATCATCGGGCAAATATGGTAACATACGTGGTATTGACCATTTTACAGGTGTATGCCACTATATTCACTTAAATGTAATGCCATTGAAGATCCATATTTCTTCCATTAAAAAAGAGTTTAATGAGAGCGGTGATATTATTCCTGAAGACACCCTGCGTTATACTGAGGAACAGATGGACAAGTTTATTAAATTTTAGAATTTACCTACCTTAGCATCATCACCCAGCCTGATCTTATTGATGTATTATTTTTCAGATCGATAGTATAGTAGTAAACACCGGCGGGTAAAACCTGCCTCTGGTAGTTGCCATTCCATGATTGTGTATATCCAATACTCCGATATACCTGGCGGCCATCACGGGTAAATATCGTGAGCACACTTTTCGGGTAGGTTATTAGCTGATCAATATTCCAAAGATCATTCACCCCATCGTTATTGGGCGAAAACGTATTGGGAATAGTTATCTTTTTAAAAACCCTAACAAACACCTCATCGGTTGCAATACTGCACATACCTTGCGATTGAACATGCAGCATATAAGTAATATCATTTACGGGGGTAACGTTTGGCGTTAATGACAGCGGGTTATCCAAATTATCTGCCGGGGTCCAGTAATAGGTTACATTATCACTACTGCTGTGCCGTTAAGCTTTACCGTTTCGCCTTCCTGTATGATTATATCTGCTCCGGCATTAGCCACAGGTATTTTAAGTACATTTACTGTAACTAACTTACTTTCATCAAAACAGCCGCCATTATCTACCCTTACGTGGTAAGTGGTGGTAGTCAGCGGGCGAGCTATCGGGTTGGCAATATCATCATGGTTAAGCCCCACAGATGGTGTCCATTTATAATATATTCCACCGCTTGCAACCAATTGTGTGGTACTACCTTCACAAATAGTAATATCATTGCTTATGGCAGAACTCACCTTTGGCAAAACACTCACCGTTGTTGATGCGGTAGAAACACAGCTTTGGGTAGTAACCCTAACCGTGTAAACCCCGTCTTTAGAATTATCTGCAGTATAACTCACCACCGGCAATTGTTCGTTAGATGTAAAACCATTTGGGCCTGTCCAATGATAATCTGTTCCGCCCGTCGCGGTTAATCGCAGTTCCCGGTACAATCTGCCAGCTACCACCAAAACAATTGCCTAAACTACTGGCAATAGTGTAAAAGCCATCATCAGGACACATTTGAGCTGTATATTTAAAATTGGTAACTGTACCAGGTAAAGCCGGCCCGGTTCCGGAAGTGACACCTGCACCAAAGGTTTCGTTAATAACGGGATCACCTAAACTGCCGCTGGGTAATTGGGCAAAAGCCTGTAAGTTAACCGTCAAAAATATTGTTATTAATACCGCTTTTTGTTTTGATGCCCGCATTTATGTCAAATAATTGCAATGTAAACCTTTAACAGGATAACCTAATACAGTGTAAAGAGCTATTTTTGTTAGTTTCACATAATTTATGATAAAACACAGCCTTTATATATTATTTTGTGTTGCAATTGCCGGAAAAACGTTTGCCCAAAATAAGCCTGCAAAAACAAAACCTGATACTGCACGCCAGCTTAATACAGTTACGGTTAAGGCATACTTGTCTGAACAGCCGGTATTTAACGTACCTGCATCAGTAAGTGTGCTGGGTTCGGCAAGATTAAAAGTGCAGCCAGATAATTCATTTGTTACTGCACTAAATACCGTTCCGGGCGTTAGGGCGGAAGAACGCTCTCCGGGTAGTTATCGTTTATCTATCAGGGGCAGTTTGCTGCGTTCGCCATTTGGAGTAAGGGATGTAAAGGTTTATTTTGATGAGATACCGCTTACCGATGCAGGGGGGAATACTTATTTGAATGCCATTGATATTGGTAACATACAACATATCGAGATTTTAAAAGGCCCGGATGGCAGTTTGTTTGGCGCTAATTCGGGAGGCGTAGTTTTACTGAACCCCGTAAGCGGCCGTGCCGATAGCAATTACTTATCAGCCGGGATTAACGGCGGCTCGTATGGCTTGTTCCATGAAAAAGCATCATTACAACAAAGCGGCAAAAATTACAGGTTCAACCTCAATCAATCCTACCAAAATTATGATGGTTATCGTCAAAATAGCCGCATGTACCGCAATTATTTACAAGCAACCAATAGCTGGCAATATGGCAATAATAACGAACTAAGGGCATTGGCTTTATACTCCGATTTGAATTATCAAACACCCGGCGGACTAAATCTTGCTCAAATGCTGGCTAATCCCAGGTCGGCAAGGTTACCAACTGCTACTTTGCCGGGAGCGATAGATCAAAAGATTGGCATCGACACTAAAATTCTTTTAGGCGGATTGATCAATGAAGCACACTTAACCGACCGCATACGCAATGTACTAACCGTATTTGGCAATCATGTTGATTTTGCGAACCCCTTTATAACCAATTACGAACAGCGCAGTGAAAACACATATGGACTGCGAACTTACTTTGAGCTGGCCGCCAACGCAAAAGAAAATTTAGACTGGAAATTAAATTTAGGATTAGAATGGCAGCAAACAAATTCACTCATAAGCAATTATGACAACAATGCCGGGGTAAAAGGCAACGTACAACAGATAGACAGGATCAACACTAACCAGCATTTTATATTTGCCCGCTATGCGGCAGATATTTACAAGCGCCTGCATGCCGAGGCAGCTGTAAGTTTAAACTATTACCAATATAAGTTTAAAAACATTTCTCCACTAAATGAAAGTGGGTTTACAAACAGAGACTACACGCCGCAATTAATGCCCAGGCTGGCCCTATCCTATCAAATCCTTAACGATTTTATTTGGCGGGCCTCTGTTAGTCGCGGGTACTCAACTCCAACCACTGCCGAGGTTAGGCCAACAGATAACATTATAAACACCAACCTACAGGCACAATACGGCTGGAACTATGAAACAGGCTTTAGGCTAAGGAACAAAGATGAAAGTATGCTCCTGGATGCATCAGTGTTTTACTATCGGATAGATAAGGCTATTGTCCGTCAGTTAAACCCCGATGAAACAGAATACTATATTAATGCCGGTGGCACCAACCAGCCTGGTTTCGAAGCTGCCTTTACCGACTGGCTAATTCGCCAGAACCCCAATAACTTTATCAGAGGCCTACAATTTAACACATCATTTGCCTTAAGCCGGTTTAAGTTTAGAGATTATACTGTAGCTGGGGCTAACTATTCTAATAATATGCTTACGGGTGTCCCTAAAGAAGTTTTAGTATCATCAATACTGGTTAACTTTCCAAAATACTTATCACTGTTTGTGCAGCACAATTATACCTCGTCAATACCGCTGAATGATGCTAACACAGTTTATGCCGGCAAATACCATTTACTGCAAGCTAAAGCATCGTGGCAGCACAAACTTAGCCGTAAAGCACGGCTGGAATTGTACGCCG
This sequence comes from Mucilaginibacter sp., assembly GCA_028288315.1. Lineage (GTDB taxonomy): Bacteria > Bacteroidota > Bacteroidia > Sphingobacteriales > Sphingobacteriaceae > Mucilaginibacter. The sequence goes on along the minus strand of JAQBNY010000024.1, from coordinate 445 downwards.
GAGCAGATAACCTGCTTAACCAAAAATATAGCCTTGGTAATGACCTTAACGCTGTTGGCAACCGTTATTATAACCCATCGCCACTGCGTAATTACTTTTTTGGGATGAATGTGGGGTTGTAGTTGTTAATGCCGACGTTTCAGATTCTTAATTGCCGTTGACTTTAGTCGACGGGTAAATAACGCATTGAATTGAGTTCAGCCAAAATTAATGTGGCTAAGCCACCGCTATCACTTTTCTATCCGTCCCATAAATGAGACGGTAATAAAATCACATCTTTCTCGAGTTTCCTTGGTGTTCTTACCAGCAATGGAAAACTAAGTTTATCAAAGCGGCAGTCCTTACTATTATTAAACTACAAGCAAATTAATTAGCTTTGATAAACCTTCCATAAAACCAAACAAATGAAGTTAAGAAACATCACTTTTTATCTTTTTTTTGCTTT
>JAQBNY010000350.1 GCA_028288315.1 Mucilaginibacter sp. | reverse complement strand
TACAACCACCAAAGCCCGATGCTGTTTTAATAAAGTTATTAGCGTTAGTCTGTATAACTGATGAGCAAACATTTACTGCGTTTGTTACGCCATTTTCTTTATAACCATAAGTTGGTAATACAAGTCCCTGCTTTAAAGATTGTATGGAAATAATGGATTCTATTAGTCCCGCAGCACCCAACGTATGCCCGTAGTTGCCTTTTAAGCTATTTAACGGGACGTTTTGCAGACCTGCAATTGTTATTGCATTGGCTTCCATTTCATCGTTAAAAACAGTTGCTGTGCCGTGTGCCGAAATAAAATCTATATCCGATGCTTGTTTGCCGGCGTCTTTTAGCGCGCTGTTTATGGCAAAAGCCAACTCTTCGCCGGTACGTGATGGGCCCGAAATATGATTAGCATCATTACTTACAGAACCACCTAAAACTTTAATGTTACTGTCGTATTTTTTATTGGTTGATAAAATAATAGTTCCGGCACCTTCGCCCAGGTTTAAGCCATCGCGTGATTGGTCAAACGGTTTACATACTTCCTTGCTCAACGCCTGAAAAGACTGAAACCCTGAAACGATAAACCTGGATATTACATCGGCACCTACAATTACGGCGTTTTCATATTGGCCTGTCCTGAGCAATCGCATCCCGGTAATAATGGCCAATACACCCGATATGCAGGCGTTAGAAATTATCACTGGCTGATTTTTAAAACCAAAATGCGCTGCAATTAATTTAGCTGAAGCAGATAAGGAAATTCTTGCGTTTAATTCAGGCGTGTTATCTTCGGTTTCAAGCAGGCTGATATTGCCTTTTGTGGATGAAAGGATGAGCACAGTTTTTTCATCACCGACATTGATGCTGCTATCCTGCCACGCACCGTTTACAGAAGCTATCAGCAGGCGCTCAAATCGGGTATGTTTTTGTTCAATATCCTCACAAAAGTCTTCACTCTTATCAAATAACGAAGCAAAAATGGGTTGGTTAGAAATAGCCTTATCGGCATGTTGCTTTACAGCGGTTTCACCCATTTTTAAGGCCGAAAAATTATCTGCAGTAGTTTTACCTAAAGGAGATACAATGTTATCTGCAACAACATAAACATTAGGAATTGCTTTTTTGCCCGCACTACTCATATCTTTCCTTTGTTAATTACCTTCAAAAACTTTCATTTCGCAACTGGCTATTAATGATTCATTAAGCCAAATTCTGCCTGTAAGTACAGTAACGTTAAATATCCTGCCTGTTATGCTAATTTCGGTTAACAGTTCATCATTAATTTGTGGCATCTGTAAAACTTCAAAGTCTTTTACACTGCCTATATATCCGTTTTCAACAGGCTTATTATCTGTAAGCGCTAAATATCCGGCCCTTAGTGCCGCTGTTTGTGCTATGTTTTCCATTAAGCCCGCCTCCTGAAAAAAGCCATTTTTAACAAATACGTTACCGGGTTCAATAACAAAACTGCTTCTGGTTGATGTTTCATCAACAAGCAATAATTTATTTACCATCACAAAAGGTTGTTTTTGGGGGATAAGAGAAGTTATATCATTAACCGGCAATTGCATACATTAGGAATATAAACCACCGTTTACCGATAATACCTGCCCCGTGATGTAAGATGCCTCCGGCGATGCAAGGAACGCGGCAGCATGTGCAACTTCTTCAGGATTACCAAAGCGTTTTACAGGTATTAAAGACCTTAATTCTTTCTCATCCAACCCTTCGGTCATATCGGTTTTGATAAAGCCCGGCGCCAAAGCGTTAACAGTTATCCCCTGCCTGCCAATTTCCTGCGCCAAAGCTTTTGTTGCCCCAATCACTCCTGCCTTAGCAGCCGAGTAATTGGTTTGCCCTGCCAAACCTTTTAATCCTGATAATGATACCACATTAACAATACGCCCGTATTTGCGGGTTAGCATTCCGGTTAGCACCAAGCGGGTAACATAAAAAAAGCTATCCAGGTTGGTCTTTAGTACATTATCCCACTGATACTCTTCCATCCAAGCCATCAGGCTATCATCCCGGATACCGGCATTGTTTACCAGTACCTCAATATATTTATCTTCGTTGTTGGCTATCCATTCGCCTAATATTTGTTTGATCTGGTCTTTATCGGCAACATCAAACTGCAGCAATTCGCCGTTGCTGCCAGCCTCCTTAACCAGTTCAAGAGTTTTCCCGGCTTCTGCTGTATTGCTTTTATAATTTATTAAAATATAATAGCCTAAAGCAGCCATTTTAATGCAAATCGCTCTGCCTATCCCTCTTGATCCACCGGTGATTAATGCACATTTCATTTGGTAAAAGCGCTTATGCGTTCCGTGCTTTCTAAAAACTCTTTAATTCTAGCCAGATCTTTATATTTAGGCTGATCTTCTATAAATGTTGGAAATATCTGCCTAACCTCGTCATACAGTGATTTGGATATTGCCGATAACCTGTCATGGCATTTTAAATAATCAATTGCCTGTAATATGGTCATGAGGTGTATGCCCAGCACTTCAAAAGAATTATCAATAACTCTTTTGGTCATTAACGCGGCGTTGCAACCCATGCTTACAATATCCTGATTGTCATTATTGTTTGGGATGCTATGCACATACATAGGGAACGACAAAGTTTGATTTTCGGCTACGGTTGAGGTAGCTGTAAACTGCATACCCTGCATACCAAAATTAAACCCAAGCACACCTAAGTTTACAAATGGTGGCAACTTTTGATTAAGCCTGCTATTCAGCAGATAATTTAATTGCCTTTCGGCAAGCATAGATAATTTGGTGATAGCAATTTTAAGCTTATCCATTTCAAGCGAAACATAATCGCCATGGAAATTACCGCCGTGGAAAATGTTTTGATTTATATGATCTATTACCGGGTTATCATTAACCGAATTCAATTCGTTTACAACCACATTTTCGGCCTGCTCAATGGTATCATAAATAGGGCCTAATATTTGGGTTACACAACGCAAAGAGTAATACTCCTGTACATAATCTTCAAAAACTTCCTGATCCAGGTTATCTGGGTTATACAAATGCTCGGAACGGTCACGGATCATTTTACTATCCTTCAAAACATCGCGTATTACAGCGGCAATTTTGTTTTGTCCCTTATGGTGCTTTACAATATTTAATTCCTGCGAGTAATGATCATCAAATGCCTGAACAATTTCATTAATCATTGCCGAGAATAAAACCGACCAGTTTAACAGCTTTTGAGCCTGTATAATATTTATCATGCCAATACCCGTCATAGCCGATGTGCCGTTTAAAATAGCAAGCCCCTCGCGAATGTGGATAGTTAGCGGCTTTATATTGAACTTGTTAAATATTTCAATAGTAGGATAAATCTTATCCTCAAAAATTACTTCTCCCTCGCCTATCAGTATCAAACCTAAATGAGCTAATTGCACCAAATCACCGCTGGCACCTACACCACCATGCTCATATATACACGGACTTATGTTTAAGTTAATCAATTCTTTCAGCAGTTCAACAACCTCATTATGCACGCCTGAATAAGCCTGCATAAAGCTGTTTAAACGGGCAATCATTAATGCTTTTGATAGCTGGGCCGGCATTAATTTACCACTGCCTGATGAATGACTGCGGATTAAATTATATTGAAGCTGTAATATATTCTCTTCGGTTACCTTGTATTGTGCCATAGGCCCAAACCCGGTGTTTATACCATAAATTAATTTATTGGATGAAAATTGTTTAAGAAATTCAAAGTTGGTGTTAACCTTTTGTAAAGCTGCTTCATCTAAAGCCACCTTCTTTTGTTTAAATATTAAATCCGAGAAATCATTTAAAGAAAGGGCGTTTTGTCCAACAAGTATCATGGGCAAATTATTTGTTCTATCAAGAGTGAATAATAATCAGCTAAAGTATAAAATATATACAAAAGCAGGTTAATGAAAAAGTAATAACGGCCTGTTTTAAGACCTTTTATCAATAAATTTAATGGGCTTACGGCTTGCCTCGCTGAATTGTATTTTTTGGATCTCCTCAACCGTTACATATTTAATATGTGGACTTACCCTAAGCCTTGCCTGCAGGTAAGCCCTTATCCTGTGGTCGCATTCTTCATTATCTTCTGCAGGTACAAGGTAAAGCGATACCTGGTCAAGCCCTATCTCGTTTGAGTATACCTCAATTACAAAATCAAGTATTTCTTCGCGCTCATTTAACAGATCAAATAACGCAGGAGGATAAAGCGTAGTACCTTTAAATTTTATCATCTGCTTTTTACGGCCAATAATAGATGATAAGCGCAAGCTTGTTCTGCCGCAGGCGCAGGGCTCATCAAAAAACATGCAAATATCCCCGGTTTTATAACGAAGCAAAGGCATACCCTCTACACCTAATGTAGTAATGGTAACCTCGCCGGGAGTGTATGGCTCAACAGGCTGGTTATTTTCATCAAGCAGTTCAACTATCAGTAGCTCGGGCTGATAATGGCCACCTTTACCTTGCGCGCACTCTGTAAAAGCCGTTTGCATTTCGGTACTTGCATAGGTAGAGAAAAGCTGAATATCCCAGGCTTCTGTGATCTTCTTGCCTAAAATATTCAGACTAAAATCTGTATTGCGGATGTTTTCACCTATGCAAATTGCTTTTTTAACCGATGTTTGGTTAATATCAATTCCCGTTTCTTTAGCAAATTGTATCAGCTTTAATATAAAAGACGGAACCGCAACAATTGCAGTGGGCTTTATTCGCTTTATAGTTTCCCATTGTAAGGCAGGCACTCCGGGGCCTAAACGTACCATACCAGCCCCCAGCTTACGTATGCCCGAGTAATAAGCGATGCCTGCCATAAACTGCCTGTCCAGCGTTAGCATAAGCTGGTAAATATCCTGTTTAGTCCCCTCGGCACATAAAAAGGAATTATACTCATTATAGGCGAGCCGTTTAAGGTCATTTTCCGTAAGTGCAATAGTTACAGGGCTGCCCAATGTGCCCGAGGTTGACATATATTCAACAACATCTACCGCAGGCACGCACAAAAAATCATCATTTTGCCGCTGCAGATCGTCTTTTGTAGTAACCGGTATTAAAGAAAGGTCGGCAATGGATCTTATATCATTAATGTTCACCTGGTGTTTACTAAACAATTGCCTGTAAAAAGGAGAATGTTCTGAAAGGTAAACAAGCAGCTCTTTTAATTTTTGCTCCTGTATTAAGTTGGCAGCGTGTGCTTTATCTTTTATAAATTCCATTATTTCTCAATTATTACTACTGCCGATGCCACTGATTTTAGATGTGTTAAGGAAACTAATATGTTACTTAATTCCATTGCGTTGATGATGTTGGCTGTATTACCTGAAAACGATAACTGGGGCTTGCCATTTTCTGTATTCGTTACCTCTACTTCGCTAAATGAAGTTCCTTCGCTCCACCCTGTTCCTAGTGCTTTAAAAAAGGCTTCTTTGGCAGCGAACCTGGCGGCGTAATGTTCAAATTTATTTGTTTTTTGTTCACAATAAGCAATCTCTTCCCTTGAAAACAACATCTCCCTAAAACCACTATTCTTATTAATTTTAGCAGCGATACGCTCTACCTCTATCATATCAATTCCAAGCCCTATAACCATATTGTACGCTTATTGTTTAACTTTAAGCTACTTTCAAATTTAACAAAAAAGAAAAGCCGGGCATTATAAAATGTATTACTTGTTTAATAACAAACTATATAATATAAAATATCCTATATCTCAATTGTAATGTATATCAGGTATCATGTTTAAACAGCCGTTATTTTTAGTCACGCTTTTCTGTATCACACTTAGTACTGTGGCACAATCTATTAAGCCTCTAAAGTATAAAGACTTTGTGTTTGCAAATGTTACTAAAACAAAGAATTTAAGTTACGGTATTGCCCATTCTACAAAAAAAGACAAATCGCGTTTGTTTGATCTTTATCAACCTGCAAGCGATAGCTCTACCGGCAGGCCTATGATTATTTGGATGCATGGCGGTGGCTTTAAATTTGGATCAAAAAACGCTACAGGTATTGAATTGTGGAGCGAAACTTTTGCCAAACGCGGATATGTGTGTGCGGCTATAAACTATAGTTTAAGCAAGCATAACCCCCTTTTTAATTTTGATGAATTATTAAAAAGCACTTATTACGCTGTGCAGGATGTGCGTGCAGCTGTTGACTATTTTAGAAAGAATTGCAAATTATACAACATTGACCCTGATAAAATTATTTTGGCCGGTAACTCTTCGGGTGGGATGATTGCTTTACAAGCAGCTTACAGCAACAATTACCAACTTGCGAAATTAGCTGGCTTGCCTGATACTACAGATGGAGCTAAAATAACCACAATACCAAAAGTTGCCGCAGTTATAAATTATTGGGGAGGTATATTTGATTTAAACTGGTTAAAAAACGGCCATGTTCCTATAGTTAGTGTGCATGGTAGCAAGGATGGTATAATGCCTTTAACCCATAAGGATGCACCTTTATATGGCAGCCTGGCAATACATGAAAAGGCAGATGAATTAAAAATACCTAATGGTTTTAAATTATTTGAAGGTTACGCTCATGAATTGCATAAGCATTTTAACCCTTTAGTTCGGGTAAATAATAAAACTAAAGAACGTTGGTTACAAGCAGGCCAATACACTGCTGACTTTTTGTACACCAATGTTATTAAGTAACATGCATAAACATTACACAACGTTTTGCGTTATAGCATACAACTAACAATTACATATGAAAGCGATACGAATTTATATGCTTGCGGCATTCATGACAGCCAGTACTACATTTGCAGATGCAACACCTGTATTAGCTGAACCCGCGGTAGCTCCTTTTCAAAGCAGACCAAAACCGCCGCCACCGCCGCCAGATCCTTTACATTTATTTAGTAAAAAACGCACACACAGGACCCGTACAGTTAAGCGACACAAACGTTTGCATATCAAATTGCCGCCTCCGCCACCAAGACCACCAGCTCCACGACTTCCTTAATATATCGGACTTTAAAGTCAATAAATCAAAAAATAGTCAACCTATTTCAGGACTACTCATATGAAAAAGGAAAGGGTTATTTGTATTCTTAATATCCGGGGCTTGGCTTGGATTTTCTGGTTTATGATAGTATTACCAAATCGGTTTCTGTTGCTGCAATTTTGTTGAGCAGTTCGTTAAATATGGCAGTTCTGAGTATCACCTGCCATAAATTTAAATGCGGTTTGCCAATACAAATGGTGGTTACCTCTTTTTCTTCGGCTACCTTCATAATAGTTTGGGTAATAGCATCACTTTTAAGCTTAATCAGCTCGGCACCAAGCTCGGTCGCTAATTTAAAATTGTTAATGAGGTGGCGTTGTTTTTCAAGCTTGATACGATCAAGGCTTTCGCTACTACTTTGCACATATAATACTATCCATGGCGAACGGTAATAAGAGGCAAGCCGGGCAGTTTTACGTATCACTATTCTGGCTGTTTCAGCATTGGATGATATACAGGCCAAAAATTTCTCGGGCCTAAGCTTAATTTGTTTGGGTACCTCTATATCAATCTTGCGCTCTACATGATGGGCCACTTCTTTTAGTGCCAACTCGCGCAGTTGTAGTATCTTATCACTTTGGAAAAAGTTTTGCAGGGCGCGTTCTATCTTGCCTTTCTCATAAATCCTTCCCTCTCTTAACCTATCTACCAGTTCATCCGCAGTGAGGTCAATGTTTACTACTTCATCGGCAAGGTCAAGTATTTTATCAGGGATGCGCTCTGTAATGGCAATGCCGGTTATTTGCTCTACATCCTCATTAAGGCTTTCCAGGTGCTGTATGTTTACTGCAGTAATAACGCTTATGCCGGCTTCCAGTATGTCCAGCACATCCTGCCAGCGTTTACTATTTTTACTGCCTTCAATATTAGTATGGGCCAATTCATCAACTATAACCACTTCAGGGTGGCGGTTTAGTATGGCTTGCAGGTCCAACTCCTCCAGTTCTTTACCTTTGTAAAATGTTTTCCGGCGGGCAATAACAGGCAGGCCCTCAACTAAGGCTTGTGTTTCTGAACGGTTATGCGTTTCGATATAACCAATTTGAATGCCAATGCCATTACGTTGTAGGGCATGAGCTTCTTGTAGCATGCGGTAGGTTTTACCTACACCAGCACTCATGCCTATATAAATCTTAAGCTTACCTCGTCTGGACTTTTTAACCAGTTCTATAAAATCTTTTACAGAGTTGTCCTTGTGCTGCTCATCTAACATAATTACCAATTGGCATATTTCTGCCGTTAATAGCTTTAAAGGTAATTTATTAATAGCTATTCTAAAACGAGTGGCGGGTTAATTACTGTTAAATAGAAACAAGGTTCTTTTTAATATAAGTAATGCTTTGAGTTATGCTTATATAGGGATCGCCCGGGCATTTATCCTCTTCAACAAAAAAGTATTTCATGCCTGACTTCTCTGCATGTTTAAATATTTCCTTAAAATTTATAACACCATTACCTACCTCAGTAAACATACGGTTAGGTGTACTATCCATATCTTTAACATGCCATAAAGGGAACCTGCCAGGATGTTGATTTATTAGGGCAATAGGATCCTGATTGGCTTTAGTAACCCAATACATATCCATTTCCATTTTCACCAGTTCCTTATCTGTATTGGCAAGAAGTATCTCATAAGGGAACTTTCCATCCTGTTTCTCAAACTCAAAATCGTGGTTATGATAGCAAAACTGTACGCCTGCCTTTTTACAAGTCTCGGCTGCTTTGTTAAAATCATCGGCCACTTTTTTATAATGATCAAGAGAACCCCGTTCCGGTACTGAAAGATAGGCGCAAACCATGTATTTTACACCGTTAGCAGCCGCATCATCAACCGCTTTATCCCAACCATTTAATATGGTGCCGCTCTGTGCTACACCATTTATTTTTTCTTCTCCAAGACGATAATGGCAACTCGGCATTATTAATCCGTTTTGTTTTAATAATGCCATAAATTCTTTAGCCTCAACATTATTAAATTTCCCAATACCAGAATACGTTCCTTCAACAGATGTATAGCCCGTTTGTGCAACTTTAGCCAACGTTGCCGCCGGATCTTTCTGCATGTAATCTCTTACTGTATATAGCTGCAAGCCTATGTATCTTTGTTTGTAGGCAAATAAACTTGGGGCCACCAAAACTCCGGCAGAAAACAATGCAGAAGTTTTAAGAAAAGATCTTCTTGAAGTCATGATTTTAAGTTTTTGGTAATTGGTAAATTAATCTATGAGGTTAAAATTTGTCATCGTTAACTTCTATCCAAATATTGTCCGGATCTTGCAAATAAACCTGCTTTACACCATCAGGCCTTAATTGCGGAGATTTAGAATCGCCTTTCCAATTGCCATATTTATATTGCAACTGATCCAGATGTTTTGTAAAATCCTGTAGGTTTTTTACAGAATATGCGAAATGGGAATTTATATCGTGTTCGGTTATCTCTGTAGCACCTTGTATTAAATGGAGCTGACTATGTTCACCTGTGCGTAACCACACATGTTTGTTATCATGAAATGGCTCCGGGATTTCTTTAAGCAGCATAACATTTTTATAAAAATCTGCGCTTTTCTTTAGGTCCTTTACATAAAGAGCAGTATGGTTGGCTACCGGGCCGCTTTGGGCAAAGGTGCTGATAGCCGTTGCACAAAATATAAATGATAGTAGTAAACTCAGAGCAATTGATTTTTTGATCATGATTAATTGGTTATGTGTTATATAAATAA
>JAQBNY010000106.1 GCA_028288315.1 Mucilaginibacter sp. | reverse complement strand
AAATATAGCAATGGGCCTTACTACCTGGGCCGAGTATTCCGACGTCAACAGTTCTCGTTCTGATTGCCATGCCTGGGGTGCAAGCCCTAACATTGAGTTTTTCAGAACAGTGTTAGGTATCGACAGTTACGCGCCGGGGTTTAGTAAGATAAAAATAGAACCTCACCTGGGAACGTTAACTGCTATCAGCGGCGAAATGCCGCATCCAAATGGCAAAATTGCTGTTGGCTATAACCTGGACAAAGGCAAGTGGAAAATAAATATCAGCCTGCCGCGGAAAACCATCGGTATACTGGTGTGGAAAACAAAGCGGTATTTACTAAAGGCGGGGAACAATTCGTTAATTATTTGATGAAACTGATATTTATTAAGGCAGTACTTGAAGTGAAATCATTTGGTGATGGCCTGAAAGCCACACACGAATTGCCCACTATTTATAAACGTAATTCCGACTATGTTATGAAGGTATGGAAAAAACCATTGCCAGTTTCCGGATGAAAAGTATAATAGTGGTTTGATACCTGTAAAGTTTTGACTTAATTTAGGGCACCAATTAATTAGTCAAACTATTAAGCTTTCATCCATGGACGCTAAACCTAAGTTTACCGAACGCAAGTACGTTTTGATCCTGCTATTTATCACCACGCTTTTTATGTTGTGGGGTATTGCCTTAACACTGGGCGATGTGCTCAACAGACATTTTCAAAATGTGCTGCATGTATCTAAATCGCGTTCGGCACTGGTACAGTTATCCATGTTTGGGGCTTACGCGGTAATGGGCATCCCGGCCGGTATTTTTATGAAAAGGTTTGGTTATAAAAGCGGAGTACTGCTGGGTTTATTCCTTTACGCTACCGGGGCATTCCTGTTTATCCCCGCCGCTAATGCCGAATCTTTTAATTTTTTCAGAATAGCTCTTTTTGTTTTAGCCTGCGGGCTGGCTACGTTAGAAACCGTTGCACACCCGTTTGTAGCATCCCTAGGTGACCAGCGCACCAGCGATCAGCGTATTAATTTCTCGCAGGCATTTAATGGTTTGGGAGGTGTTATCGGTCCGCTTATTGGTAGTTATTTCATTTTAAAAGCAGGGCAGGAACACTCTAACGACCTGGTATCTGTAAAGCATTTATATATTGTTATAGGTACCGTTATTGCATTAATAGGTGTGGCTTTTGTCTTTGTAAAAGTACCCGAACTAAGCGATCCACATATCGTTGCGACCGATTCTTACGCAATAGCAGGAGTGGATCATGTAGATAAAACGCTCTTTCAGCACAAGCATTTTGTGTTTGCGGCAATAGCACAATTCTTTAATGTAGCGGCACAGGGTGGTACATGGGCTTATTTTATTAATTATGGGCACGATGTAATGCATTTTAGTGATGAAAAAGCGGGCTACTTTTTTTCTTTAAGCATGATTATGATGGTTGTGGGCCGCTCTGTCGGTACAGTATTAATGCGCTACACCGCACCTAATAAACTGCTCGCCATATTCGCCCTGTGCAATATTATAATGTGTATAATAGTGGCTCAAGGTTTTGGCTGGATTTCTTTTATTGCACTGCTGTTTATCAATTTCTTTTTCAGTATTATGTTCCCAACCATATTTAGCCTGGGCTTAAAAAATATGGGCAAACAAACCCAACAGGCTTCCTCTTTTATTGTTATGGGAGTTGTAGGTGGTGGTATTTTTCCGCCTTTGATGGGGCTTATAGCTAACCATAGCGTAGCTAATGCTTATTATTTGCCAATTATTTGCTATGCGGTGATATTTGTATTCGGGTATAGCTATAATAAGTTGAATAAAATACAGCTTAAATAATAAAGAATATCCGCACCCTGTAATAGCCTGATAAATCGATTTAATGGCATTTCTATAGCAATCATCTTACAGATATTATTTTATATTTGATTTTATAAAGACAGCACGTGAAAAAACTTTCAATAGTAGATATAGCCAACCATCTTAACGTTTCAAAAACTACTGTTTCTTTTATCCTGAACGGGCGTGCACAGGAAAAAAGAATAGGTAAGGAACTGGTAGAGCGTGTTCAGAAGTTTGTTGACGAGGTGGGGTACAAACCTAATTCGTTAGCCAAAAGCTTACGTACGGGTAAGTCTAACATCATTGGGCTAATGGTTGAGGATATTTCCAACCCGTTTTTTTCGGCTATTGCCAGGCTTATTGAGGATAGGGCCTATAAAAACGGCTATAAAATAATTTATTGCAGTACCGATAATGACACTTTCAAGACCCGGGAACTGATCAACATGTTTCGCGACCGGCATGTAGACGGATATATAATTGCGCCGCCTGAAGGCATTGAGGACGATATCAGCTCGTTGTTAAAAGATGGGATGCCGGTAGTGCTTTTTGACAGGCATTTGCCTAATGTAAGTACCGATTTCGTAGAAATAGATAACTTGTTCAGTACTTACAACGCAACAAAGCACCTTATTCAACAAGGGTATAAGAATATCGCTTTTATTACATTCGCTTCGGGGCAAACGCAAATGCAGGCACGCTTACAGGGCTATCATAACGCTTTGAACGAAAGCGGATATAAGCCGGTTGTGCAAGAAATTGTATTTAACCAAAACGAAGATCTGATCATAGGCCCGCTTACTACTTTTCTCAAAAAGAATAAAAAGCTCGACGCTGTTTTTTTTGGCACTAACCATGTGGGTACCTGTGGCCTAAAAGTGATTAATAGCCTTGGTATAAAAGTGCCCTCAGACCTGGCGTTGGTATCTTTTGATGATTATGATGTATTTAAGCTTTTTTCACCACCTGTTACTGCTATTGCACAGCCAATTGAAGCCATTGCAGATAGCGTTATCACCGTTTTGCTAAATAAATTAAGTACATCATCTCAGCATATCAGCTCACAATCCATTATCCTGAAAACCGACTTTAATATAAGGGGGTCTTCAAAATCACTGATAAACTGATCTAAAGCGAGTCGCTTACAGTAATTAATTATTGTAAGCCTTA
>JAQBNY010000318.1 GCA_028288315.1 Mucilaginibacter sp. | reverse complement strand
ACTTCAAATTTTGGTTGCGCAAGTTACGCAACAAAACATAAACTTCAAAGGCTGTATTTAAGAAATATAAGTAAAAGAAATTGCTTGTAAAAACCAGCTTATCAACCTTGTTTTTCATGATAAAAATGACCAAAAAAGCCAGGCATGCCAGTATTTTAAAAACTGTTGTTGCTAAAAAAGTTTGCGCGTACAATTCGGGGTTAATTTTTTGAGTAATTAAAATTGCAATAACTACAATTAAAGTAAGGCCGGTAATAAAAATAAACATAAGCCAAAAATGGGGCACCAGCAAATTTGCTTTATCAGCAGATATTAAATATATGGGCAGGGAGGCTAAAAGCAAAACAAATATTACTAAAGCGATAATGGTGGCTTGTGTTTTCAATTTTTTACTGATCTGATAACAATGTACAATGATATAAAAACACCGGCAAGTGACAGCGCTGCCGTAACCCATTTGGCATCATGCTGGGTGGCCTCGTCAATTTTATAACCGGCAAAAGCGAACAAGCCTATAATTACGATCATCTGGAAGGCAAGACCGGTATATTTGGCATAAGCGTTTATTTCTTTGCCTGCTTCTTTGTTTCCGTTTTGTTCATTTTCTGGCATCCGCAAATTTATTAATCCTATTGCATACTATTTAGTAAATTAGCCATTGCTTTTAAAACTATTATAGTTAAACCAGATTATATCTTTTTCTGACCGGGCAATTGAATTATTATGTCATTTATAATTATAAACCTTTGAGGCTTAATTCTACCTTTTTACAATCAAGGCAAATTGTTCTGTTTGCGCTGATAATTATTTTTGCGGGCTGCTCGCTCGAAAAAAAGAGCAAGGTTAACCGCGGGCTGCAAAATCTTACGGCCAAATACAACATACTTTTTAATGCCAACGAAATACTAAGAGAAAAGCAGGCCAGCTACGCGGCAAGCTATATAGATGATTATAACGAAATATTAAGCGTTTACCGCGATACAACAGTTAAAACTACCGAACCCGATAAGGACCTGGAATTAGTTAAACAGAAGGCAAATAAAATCATCAGCATAAAAGAACAAAGCCATTATATTGGCGATGCTTACCTTATTTTGGGCAAGGCCAATTTTTTACAGGGCAACTATTTTGATGCGGTAGAATACTTTAGCTATGTTACAAGGTCATTTGCTAATAACGCCGGTCTTAAACAGGAAGCATTGGTTTGGAAGGCTCGCTCCTTGATGTATCTTAAAAAAAATAATGAGGCAAAGCTGTCACTTGATAGCGCCCTTCAAAACATCAACCCTAAAAAAATAATTACTGCTGATGTTTATGCCGCCAAATTACAATACGACATTAATACGCAAAGTTATGCCGATGGCGAAGAAATGGCCAAACAGGCAATTAAGCACAGTAATAATAAGATACAGGAGTTGCGCTGGATATTTATATTGGGCCAACTGCAGGAGCTTAACCAAAAACCGCAAGATGCTGTAATTAGCTACAGCCGTATTGTAAAAAGCAATGCCGCTTTTGAAATGGCCTTTAACGCCAACCTAAACCGTATTAGGATTGAGGATAGCCAAAGCGGGGTTAAAATGAGTCGCCTTACCCGTTTAAGGTCATTACTAAAAAATGAAAACAATAAAGAATTTACCGACCAGATATATTACCAGATAGCTACGCTGCAATATGCCGATAAGGATATTGATGATGCCATTAAAAGCTACAAACAATCGGTAGGCAGCAGTTTAAAAAATCAAAATCAAAAAGGGTTGTCTTATTTAAGGCTGGCCGACATCTATTTTAAAAATAAAGCCGACTACATAGAGGCCAGGAACTATTACGATAGTACGCTAATGAACCTATCGCCCAATTACCCGGGCTTTATAACCATACAAAAAAAAGCAAACAACCTTCAGCTACTGGCAGATAAGCTACAGATCATTAGTCGTGAAGATACATTGCAGATGTTGGCCGCACTTGACGAGCCAACCCGGCACAAGCGGATAGACGAAATGGTTATCCGTAATACCCTGCAACAGCAAGCTGTTGCAACAACTACGACCAATGCGGTAAATGATCCCTTATTTAATGACCCGGCTGAACCACAGGCAAGCACGCCAAGTGGTAGCAGATTTTATTTTTATAATACAACAGCCATAAGCCAGGGCTTTACAAGTTTTAAGCGGGTATGGGGCAACCGTAAACTGGAGGATAATTGGCGCAGAAGTAATCGTGCCAGCAGTGATATTACTACTAACACTTTAAATACTGCACAAAACGCAGATGTGGATGCTGTACCTGATCCGTTACTGAGAAGCACTGCCAAGGTAGATGCAAGTAGTTACCGCCACGATATTGTACAAAACCTACCCCTTACCCCACAACTGCTGGCACAATCAAACCTGCGGATTTACAATGCTTATTTGGATATGGCCAACTTTTACCGGGATGTGCTTGATGACAAAAAGGAAGCTATTGCCACGTATGAATTAATTTTGACCCGCTTCCCTGACAACTCCAATAAACCGGTGCTCTATTATAACCTATATCGTTTATACAGCGAGAGTAATATAGCCCATTCTGATAAATACAAAGACCTGTTATTAAAACAATATCCCGAAACACCGTTTGCTAAAACTATTCTTGACCCGGAATACAGCAAGCGCCTTAACGATGAAAATACAGAATTTAATGGCCTTTATAATAAGGTGTATGATTTATATGCTACCAAGCAGTACCCGCAGGTTATTGCCGCTGCCGATAGCTTGTTAAATCAATATCCCAACAATAGGTTTGCTGCACAGCTTTTGTATTTAAGAGCATTTGCCGCAGGGCATCAGGAAAAACTGCAGCCGTTTAAAACCGATCTGGAGCTGATTGCAAGCAAATATCCTGCTGATAAATTGATAACACCATTGGTAAACCAGCACCTTGCTTATATTAATACTAACCAGGCCGAACTGGCTGCACGCCCGATAGTTTTATCTGATAAGGATTTGAACGACGTAGATTTTACCCTGCCGATAGTTAATAAACAGGAAACCGAATACCGGGCGCCATTCACCGGTAAGTATGAGGCTGTAGCAGATGTTCGCGCTCCCGAGAAAAAAACAGAGCAACCGGCAACAGCGGCTAGCCAGCTTCCGGGAGTACAACCAGCAAACCCTTCTGTAACTAATCAGCCGCAAACAACCGATACATCTGTTAAACCGGTCCCTCTAAAAGTTATATCCAAAATTTTTAGCTTGCGCGATAGCACACGTTACTATTTTGTGGTAAATGTAAGTACCGGCACAACTAATCTGGCATCATCTCGTTTTGGTATCGGCCAGTTTAACAGGGTACAATACCAGGGAAAGGATATTAAACATCACCTTAAAAATGCCGGACCGGATAACCAGCTTATATATGTTGGCCGCTTTAACAGCTTGGAAAATGTGAAGGAGTATGCCCGTGCAATTATCCCTCTAATGACTGAAATAATGAAGACCCCAAAGGATAAATACAGCTTTTTTATAATAACACAGGAAAATCTGGATAAATTAGCCGACAAAAAAACATTGGATAGTTATATTGACTACTACCAAGCAAACTACTAACACATGATCTCTAAAGTTTCGAAAAACGATATTAAACGCTACAATTGGTACATATGGCGACTGGTTATTGCCGGCTTCGCTTTTTTTGTAATAATGATTTTGCTCGTAGCATTTCAAATATTTGGTCCGCTGCCCTCTTTCCGCGAATTGGAAAATCCTAAAAGCGACCAGGCATCAGAAGTTATATCAAGTGATAAGCAGGTAATTGGCAAGTACTATGTTAAAAACCGAACCAGCGTAACCTACAAGCAATTATCGCCTAATGTAGTTAATGCCCTTATAGCTACTGAGGATACCCGCTTTTATCAGCACTCCGGTATTGATTTTCAGCGTACATTTAGTATAGTATTGTATAACCTGATAGGCAAAAAACAAGGTGGCAGTACCATTACCCAGCAATTGGCGCTTAACTTATTTTCAGAGAGGTCACACAACCCGTTCAAGCGTATCCTTCAAAAATTGCAGGAATGGATAACAGCAGTGAAACTGGAACGTAACTACACTAAAGAAGAAATTTTAACGCTCTATTTTAATACTGTAGATTTTGGAGCTTATAATACTTATGGTATCAGCTCTGCATCCCGCACCTATTTTAATACCACACCTGATAAGCTTACACCAGACCAGGCTGCATTATTAGTGGGCATGATAAACGGGCCGGGGATTTACAACCCAATTAACCACCCTGAGAACGCACTAAAGCGTCGTAACTTTGTTTTGCGCCGTATGGATGAAGAAGGCTTTTTAAGTGCCGGGCAGGCCGAGGAATACAAGCAAAAACCACTTGGCCTTAATTTTAGGCCCATAGACCATAACGATGGTATGGCAACCTACTTCAGGGCCGTATTAAAGAAAGAGGTTCAAAAATTATTGGTTGATAAATCCATCTTAAAACCTGATGGTGTTACCCCTTATGACCTTGACCGCGACGGCCTGAAAATTTATACTACCATTGATGCCACCATGCAGCAATATGCCGAGGAAGCGCAGCAGGAGTATATGAAAAAATTACAGGGACAATTTAACTCGCATTGGAAAGGCATTAGTCTTTGGAAAAGCATACCAACCTTTAAAAGTCTTTTGGATAAAGGCATGCGCCGGTCCGACAGATATATTTACCTGAAACAAATAGGCAAATCTGACGATGAAATAAAGGAAGATTTTAATACACCTGCTAAAATGAACCTGTTTACCTGGCATGGCGATATTGATACGGTTATGAAACCTATGGACTCGATAGTATATTGTAAAATGATGCTGCGTAATGCTCTAATGAGTATGGACCCAACAACCGGCTATATTAAAGCATGGGTTGGCGGCACCAATTTTGAGCATTTTAAATATGATCAGGTAAAGATGGGTACAAGGCAGGTAGGTTCAACCGCTAAACCATTCACTTATGCTGTAGCTGTAGAAAATGGATTTTCGCCATGTATGCAAGTAGCTAATGAGCCTATCACCATAAGCTATGACAATCAGGTATGGTCGCCACGGTCATCACCAACCGAAACAGTGCCTGGCGTAATTACTTTACGTACAGCATTGGCACGTTCGCAAAACTGGGTTACGGCTTATGTTATGAACGAGGTAAAGCCAAAACCGGTAGCGGAACTGATTAAAAAGATGGGGATAAAAAGCCCCGTGCCCGAAGTGCCTTCTATATGCTTAGGTACATTTGATGCATCAGTATTTGATATGACAGGGGCCTACTCGGCATTTGCCAATGAGGGCCTATGGACCGAACCTACCTACCTGTTACGTATTGAGGATAAGAACGGTAATGTGTTATATAACAACTCGCCAAAAGTAGTGCAGGCCCTTAATCCGGAAACTGCATATGTGATGACCTATATGCTTAAAGGTGTAATTGACGAAGGTACCGGTTACCGTCTGCGCAGAGACTACCATATTATGAACCCGATTGGTGGTAAAACAGGTACAACAAATGATAATTCCGACGGTTGGTTTATTGGTATAACGCCGCAACTGGTTACCGGTATATGGACAGGCTGCGAGGACCGGGATATCCACTTCCGGTCAACCCGCTTGGGTGAGGGTGCCAATACGGCCCTGCCTATATTTGCGGGCTATATGAAACGTGTTTATGCTAATACAGCACTCGGCATTAAAAAGAATGTTGACTTTGTTCCGCCAAAATCTGGGGTGAGCATTACTTTAGATTGTGGTGCCTACAGCCAGCAGCAAAAAGGGACGAATGAGGTAGAAAAGAAACTTGATTTTTAAATTTGTAGTTGTAAGGATTAAAAGTTATAGTGGTTGCAAAAGTTGTTGAAGAATATAATGACTCAATAACCAAATGACACAATGACTAAAAGAGATGGAGAAGTTTGATTACAAGGAGGCTTTAAAGAATATTCCACATAAACCGGGTGTATATCAGTACTGGGATATTGCGAACGAACTGATATATATTGGTAAGGCTAAAGACCTGCGCAACCGCGTGGGCTCTTATTTTAATAAGGATATCCAGATCAATGCTAAAACCAGGGTACTGGTATCAAAGATCCGCAATATAACCTTTACTATTGTTGATACCGAGGTATATGCATGGCTGCTGGAGAACAGCATGATCAAGAAGCATCAGCCACGCTATAACGTAATGCTGAAGGATGATAAGACCTACCCCTGGATCATCATTAAGAACGAAAATTACCCACGCATTTTCTGGACACGCCGCATTATAAAAGATGGCTCAAAATATCTTGGCCCATATGCTTCTGTAAGCATGATGCACACCATTTTAGGGCTCATAAAAGAAACCTATCCCCTGCGTACTTGTAACCTGCAGTTAACCCGGCAAAACATAGAGAAAGGTAAATTTAAAGTGTGCCTTGAATACCAGTTAGGTAATTGCAAAGGTCCCTGCCAGGATTACCAGTCGGAAGCCGATTATGACCACAACATCAGCGAGATAACCGACGTGCTGAATGGTAAAATAGGCAATGTGGTACGTAGCCTTAAAAGTGACTTAGATAAAGCAGTAAGCGAGCTGAACTTTGAGCTGGCGCACCGCCTTAAAAGAAAGCAGGATTTGCTGGAGAATTACCAAAGCAAATCAACCGTTGTAAATTCTTCTATTACTGATGTAGATGTGTTCAGCATAGCATCTGAAGAAAAATACGCCTTTGTGAACTTCCTTAAAGTGATGAATGGCACCATCACCCAAACGCAAACTATTGAGCTAAAGAAACGACTTGATGAGACCGATGAGGAACTTTTAACAATAGCTATCACCGAGTTCAGGACCAGGTATAATAGTCACTCTAAAGAGATTATTGTACCCTTTAATATCGACTTGGAAGATTCATCAATAAAATTTACTGTGCCTAAACTGGGCGAAAAGCGAAAACTGCTTGATCTGTCGCAAAAGAATGTAATGTTCTTTAAAAAGGAAAAGATAGACCAATACGAGAAGCTTAACCCAGAGGTACGCACCGAACGTTTGCTTACACTAATGATGAAGGACTTGCGCCTTAACCAGCTGCCGCGCCATATTGAGTGTTTTGATAACTCTAACTTTCAAGGTAAATACCCGGTATCGGCCATTGTTGTATTTAGAGATGGCAAGCCTTCTAAAAAAGATTACCGGCACTTTAACGTAAAAACAGTTGTTGGCCCGGATGATTTTGCCACTATGGAAGAAGCTGTTTTCCGCCGCTACAGGCGCGTACTGGATGAAGATACCGGCTTGCCTCAGCTTATCATTATTGATGGTGGTAAGGGGCAGCTATCCTCAGCCATGAAAAGTTTAAAACTGCTGGGTATTGAAAAAAAGGTTACCGTTATTGGTATAGCCAAACGCCTGGAAGAGCTTTACTATACCGGCGATCAGTATCCGATGTATTTAGATAAACGATCAGAAACTCTTAAAGTGATACAACAACTGCGTGACGAAGCTCACCGGTTTGGCATTACCTTTCACCGCAAAAAACGAGATAAAGGCACATTAGCCACTGAACTGGAGTTGATTGAAGGCATTGGCAAAACTACTGCCGAAAAACTGCTTAAATATTTCAAATCCGTCAAAAAAATCCGTGAAGCTACCGAAACCGAACTGCAGGAAGTTGTGAACCTGAAACAGGCAAAAGCAATTACCCAGTACTTTAACCCTGCGGTAAGTGATGTAACGGGTTTACAATAAGTACGCACGTATTTAGTCGCTCGGCTCCATAAAAAAACAAAGCCCCCACTTGCTTGCAAATGGAGGCCTAAATATTGGGGGAAAATAGATCTTAAATTATTCGCTGTATTTCCATAGGTTCAACTCGTAATCCGCCAAAGTTTTTTTAATTCTTTCAGCTTCATAAAGTTTATCTATACCTTGCGCGTAATCACGTATACGTTCGTCTTTGTCGTTTGATTGTTTTACAATATAGCTGCTAAATAAGCGCTTTACAAAAATGTCATCAAAGCTTAAGCCTGTTGCATCGTTGTTGCGGCTTACCGCTTCTTTGGTAGCTAAAATTGGCCGTGCTTCAGGGAAATATAACCAAAAAGCAGGCTGATAATCCAGGTCAAGGCCGGCAGCTTTAGGTTTAATAAGCGGTGCTATACCTATAATACGTGGTTCAAAAATTGAGCGTTGCTTATCAAATACCCAATCTTCTTTTATACGGAACTTAACAACGCTATCCGGATTAAATTCACCGGCACGTACCTCTGAACCTATTTTGTTACCATCCTTATCAAACTTATCTACAACACTACTGTCGGACATTTTACTACGGGCCTGCGCACCGGTCATTGGTTTTGAAAAAGAATCACCATTTGGATCCTCTTTTGATGCAGTAGGATCATAAGCGGTTAATTCTCCAGCATCAATTGCTGCCATTAATACATCTATCAGCCTTTGTTTTGGTGATAATAAGTACTGATTCATTTTTTCGCGCAGGTCAATCTCGCGCCAAACACGTTTGGCAAAAGTAACATCAGATTCACGTAAATTGGCATAAGGGGTTACCTTAGCACTTGCAATGTTGGTCTTTTTGTAATAACCATCAAGTGGTCTGTCAAAAGGTTTGGCCGGTGTTTTTTTACCTGTATCAAGTACAGCTTTTTGTGCGGTTGCACCTGCACCGAGAGCAGTATTTGGCGCACCGGTTGTTTTAGGTTGCTGCGCAGCGACAGTTTTTTTAACAGGCGCTTTTATGACTGCCTTTTTCTTTTGTGCAAAAGAAGCACTGCAAGCCAGGCAAAGTATGATGATCAAAAATCTTGTTTTCATAATATTTTTAATTAGCCGTTAATACTATTGGGTCCAGTCCGCGCTGTGTGCCATCAGGGCCTACAGCAATTATATCTTGAAACACAACGGTTGTGCCGGGAGTTACAACATTCAATGCTGAACGCATAGCCGGTGATAATTCGCCGCTGTTTGCTGATAATTGTACTACATCCTGACGGGGCTTAATTATTAATAAATTAAACCTTGTAACGTTAAACTTAGCATCAAACTCAAAACCATCCAACTTAGCAAAAAGCCTGTCTTGTCCCCTGATGTTAGCCGCGCTTGTTTTACCGCCGCTTTTACCTGCAAACTGCGGTTTAGGATCTGGTATACGTTTTACACGAAACTCTGATGCTCCTAAAATCATGCCATTATCTCCCATAACTGTAACCTTTGCTGTACCTAAAGAACTTACATTAGCAGTGTAATGCCCTGCAGAGCCTGATATTGAACCGCCGGATATGCTAACCTTTATACTTTCTTTTGGTATACCCGGTGCCGATATTGATAATGGATTTGGCACACCAATATACAAAACATTCATTTTATCAGGCGATACCACCGCTGATGGTTTTGCTACCATGTAACTGCCGCTAACCGGATAAGTTTTTGGTGGACCCTCAACTTGTTTTACTGATAGTGTACCAGTCCAGGTACGCAAACCCTCGCCGCTTGTAGTTACTGTATATGTACCAACGCCATTTGAGGTTGGAATATTTGAGCCACCAATTGTAATGCTTGGATTTGAGTGTGCATCATAAGCAGTTAAATAAACTTCGGCTTTGTATGGCTGGCCGGCAAGTATATAACTGCTTGGTGCAACTGCAACTGCTTTAAATTCATTTAACGTAACCTGTGCAACGTCAACCTTACCTAATATTCTTTTTACTACTTCGTTCTCGGCGTTCTTATTATCCGTTTGTATCTTAGCCAGTGTGGTTAAAGCCGCACCTAACGGGATACCTTCCCCAAAGTAAGAGTGTTCCCATGTTTTGTTGGCAAAACCTGGGTGCGATGGTAAGTTATTCGCATTTAAAGAAAAATTAACACCTGCCGAATCCTTACCCAATAGTGATAATAATTTAGCCTTGGTAGCGTTTATCTTTTCTTTTAAAACAGTTGCCTTTTTAGCATTGATCATTACTTCT
>JAQBNY010000282.1 GCA_028288315.1 Mucilaginibacter sp. | reverse complement strand
GCAACAATTTGTAAGAGTACACTTTTACCCGACCCGCTGTTGCCTGTAATGGCCCAGTTTTCGCCTTTACTTACACTAAAGCTCAGATCATTAAATAGCGTATTATTAAAAAACTTAACGGATATATGGCTGGCGAAAAATAATGGAAGCATAGTGCCGGTGAAATTACAATTTTTAGCAAAGCTGCTTAACAGAATGTTGTTTTTTTAGCAATTATGTGTTAATGCTTGTATTATTTGCTGTACAGTTTTACTCCTGGAGTTTATCTTAATAACAAAAAACAGACATTGTTTAAACAGGTATCATTATTGTATGACCCTTACAGATCATAAATCTTATACTATAAACTATGAAAAAACTAAATTTATTATTGCTGGCATTTGCCGTAGCTACCTTAAGTGGATGCGAAGTTATTGGTGGCATTTTTAAAGCCGGTGCCGCTGTGGGTATTATTTCTGTAATTGTAGTTATCCTTGTAATCATTTGGATAATATCTGCTTTTAGAGGCAGGTCATAGCACTCATTATTAACCTTAGGATATTGTTTTTTAATTAAAACAATATCTTTTTTGTTTAGTTATTTTGGTATAAAAGCATACAATCATGGACAGGACAAAGGCAGCTATAGAAATTCTTAACGATCTTATTTTAATAAATAACGATCGTATTATAGGTTATGAACACGCAACAAAGGAACTAAAAGATGAAGACGGTGAGTTAAAGCACCTTTTTACAAATATGATTGGCGAAAGTCATCAGTTTAAAATGGAGCTGGCAACAGAAGTTGCAGCTTTGGGCCATGATATTGAAACGGGTACCACAACCAGCGGTAAATTACATCGCACCTGGCTTGATGTTAAAGCTGCTTTTAGTGGACACAGTAAAAAAAGTATTCTTGAGGAATGTGAATTTGGTGAAGACGCTATTAAAGATGCATATGTAACAGCTATTGCAGATGAAGACACTCCAGCATATATTAAAGATATTTTGTTAAGGCAGCAAGTTATTTTACAGGCAGCCCATGATAAGATTAAAGCCCTGCGTAATAATGTGGAGCGTTAATTCCTGTTTAATTTTAATTTACAACAAAAGAGAGCGCCTAAACAGGTGCTTTTTTTATTTAGTAGGGTTACTAATTCTTATATCTATCAGCTTCCAGCTGTTTTTATCTGCCCAGTCGCCACCTGTATAGGCCAGCTTTACCTGCCATTGGCTTTTGGTGAATTTACCGGTGCTGTCCTGCACATTAACATATGATGATATATTGTATGAGTTTTTGGCCGTATCAACATCACTCCTGAAATCATTTTTTGAAAATCCGGCTGTTTCAGGTTGCTTTACTCTATCTTTTACAAAAGCCTTGGCTATGGCAAAGGCTTCTTTATTATTAGGTTTACGATTAACATGTACCCGGCGGTTTCGAAATACACCTAAAAGAAAAACGATAAAAACAATTGAAAACAAAATAGAAAATAGGGTAGCTATCCTTACACGCGGATGATGCCTCCAGTGTGCATTCTTTCTTTGTTCATCATTTAAGTTTTTCCATTCAGCGTATCTCATATTAAGGTGTTTGAGCAATAACCAATGTTATCCAATAAATGTTTTTGAAAAAACATAAGGTAACAAAAAAGCCCCTGGAATAAACCGGGGGCTTTTTTGCTTTACAAAAAATGGATTACATTTTTTTAGTAGTGTCTTTTTTAGTAGTGTCTTTTTTAGTAGTATCCATTTTAGCTGTAGTGTCAGTTTTTGCAGCGGTATCCATTTTAGCTGAATCCATAGCAGCTGAATCAGCAGCAGAACCAGTTGATTTACCTTTACAAGCAACGGCAGAAACAGCGATAGCTAAAGCTAAAACCGCAAGTTTGAATGAATTTTTCATTTTTGTGTTTTTTTAAGTGATTAATAGTTTTCAAGGGTTAATACCACAAATAAAAAAAGGTAACCCACATTTTAAAAAAAAATGCAGATTACCTTTTATAAAAAATTTAAAACTAGTTATTATTAGTTTTTAGTTTCAGTTTTTTTAGTTTCAACTTTAACAGTTGTATCTTTTTTAGTTGTGTCAGCAGCTACTGAAGTATCTTTCTTAGTAGTGTCAGTTACAACTGTAGATGAATCAGTTTTTGTAGTATCTGAACTAGATGCTGATGAATTACCTTTGCAAGCAACGGCAGATACAGAGATAGCTAAAGCTAATACGGCTAATTTGAATGAATTTTTCATGTTTGTTTTATAAATGTGTGAGTTAATATTCTTACAGGTAGTTAATACCTTAAACAGTTAAAGGTGACCCTTATTTAAAAGTTATTTTTTTGTAGTATCTTTTTTAGTGGTATCAACTACTGCTGTATCTTTCTTGGTGCTATCTGTAACTGTTTTAGATATAGTGGTATCTGTAACAGTTGTTGAAGTAGTATCACCACCTTTGTCAGATTTGTTACCACCGCAAGCGGTAGCAGAAACTGCAATTACTAAAGTTAATACTGCCAGTTTAAATGAATTTTTCATGTTAGATAAGTGTTAATTTTTATAATCGTTTGTAATATTAATAGCCAAAACGGTAAAAGGTAACCCATCATTTAAAAAACTTCATTCGCTATTGCATGCTGTATTAAAAAAAACGCCCGTTTTAAATAAACGAGCGTTATGTTTTGTAAATGATTTTTATGGTTTCTTAGTTGTATCAGTACCACCCGAACCAGATTTATCAATTCCGGTATCAATTGCACCTGGGGCACCATTAGCACCGGGTGTTTTGCCCGTTTGTCTAGTGTCTGAAAGAGCTGAATCTGTTTTAGTGGTATCAGGTGCGGCTTTGCTTGCATTATTTCCCTTGCATGCTGTAGCGGCAATAGCAATTGCTAAAGCTAACAGACCTGTTTTAAATGAATTTTTCATGCTTCTATAATTTTTTACGTTACATGGTAAATTCAATTATAATGCCAATGACTGTTTTTAGGTATCATTTAATAACCGATATTGCGCGTTGATAAAATAAGAAAACCAATGCCAACAAATCGCATCGAAAATGATGACACACACGACGAAAAAATATTTTATTGTGTTGGGTTACAATTTAATATAAAGTGTATTAAGTAGTGAATAAACAGATAGATTTACAAATACCTGCAGACAGTGAAGTAATCATTGGGATACTTAATAACTCTGACAGTGTTTTAAAAAGATTATACCTAGCTTATTTTCCAATGGTTTTACAACTTATTCTTAATAATAACGGGAATGAGGATGATGCCAAGGATGTTTATCAGGAAGCGATAATAGTTCTTTATAATAAGGTTAAGCGGGGAGACTTTGAGCTGAGCAGTAAGCTAAAAACATATATATATTCTATATGCAGGCGGCTTTGGCTAAAAAGGCTTAAACAATTGAACCGGTATGGTGGAGATATTAAAGATTTTCAGGAGTATTTGCCTGTAGAGGATGAGATTGAAAAGCACCAGGACAGGGATATGCAGCTAAACAAGATGGAGAATGCTCTGAAACTGTTAGGCGAACCCTGCAAAACCATTATGGAAGACTTTTATATGCATAGCAAATCAATGCAGGAGATTTGTGAACGTTTTGGATATACCAATGCTGATAATGCTAAAACGCAGAAATACAAATGCCTGCAAAGACTGAAAAAGTTATTTTTTCAGCAATAAATGGAAAGGGGTGAAGCAATGAGAGAAGAACAACTTTTAGAAATGATCGATCGCTATTTAAATGGCGATATGAGCGCAGAAGAATGTGCAAAATTTGAGGCTTTGCGCAATAAGGATGCTTCTATTAATGAGAAATTAGCCGAACATAAAAACTTTACCGGCTTATTAAAGCAGTATAGCGAACGTTTAGATCTGGAGAACAGGTTAAATGCTATACATAATGAAATTGACGTACATACGCTGAAAGAAGATTTGATGGCACATCCATCATTAATTGTTCAGTTATGGCGCAATCACCACTCAAAAATATCAGTTGCTGCATCTATAGCTATATTCGCTATACTTTGTACTTTGTATTTTACAGGCGACCTAACCAATAAAGACCCTCGTTTTATGGAGTTAAAACGTGAGGTAGGTAAGCTTAAACAATCTACCGAGAACCTTAATCGTTCTCAGAATAACCTCCTACATGATATAAAATCTGATAAAAGATTTGCTAATCCCGGTAACTTCAGAGGCACGGGCTTCGCGCTGTCATCAAACGGATATATTATCACTAACTATCATGTAGTGAACGGTGCCGATTCTGTTTATGTGCAAAATGCCGACGGCGAATCTTTCCATACAAAAGTAATTTATACCGAGCCGCAATACGATGTTGCTATCCTGGAGATAAACGATTCGACATTTAAGAACCTGGGAACTATACCTTATAGCTTCAAAAAAGCTAAAAGCGATTTAGGCGAAGATGTGTACACATTAGGTTATCCTGGTGATGATATTAAGTTTGGCCCGGGTGCTTTAACAGCAAGCTCAGGGTTCCGTGGCGATACTACAGAATACGAAGTATACATCCCTGTTAACCCTGGTAATAGCGGCGGCCCATTATTGGATGAGAGAGGGAATATTATTGGTGTAATAAATGGCAAGCAAACACAAACATCAGGTGCGGCTTTCGCTGTAAAATCAAATTACTTGTTAAAAGCTATTCAAAATATACCGGCAGATTCATTAAGTAAATCTTTTAATCTGAATACTAAAAATACCCTTGCAGGCTTAACCCGTCCGCAACAGATCAAAAAAATGCGTAATTACGTATTTATGGTGAAGGTATATAACCAGTAAAGCCAACCAAAAAATCAACAATTATATTAAAGAGGCTCAAGAAATTGAGCCTCTTTTTTTGTCTAACAGCGGTTGTGTGCTATACCAGGCCATCAAAAGATGTAAGGTGAATTATTCTTGATTCTTGTCTCTAATCTCTTTATTCTAAAAGCGCTTATCTATCCACTTCACCCAATACAAAATCAATCGACCCAACAATAGCTATCAAATCGGCAATCATTACGTTTTTTGATATAACAGGTAATACAGATAAATTATTGAAGCTTGGCCCGCGTGCTTTGGCACGAAAAGGGATCTCTGAACGGCCATCGGCTATAAAGTAAAAGCCCAATTCGCCTTTTGCACCTTCGGCGCGCATGTAATAGTCTTGTGCCTTTGGAGTTATCTTACGCGGAAGTTTAGCGCGTGGATCAAATTCAGGTGTACGTTTCAGTTCTTTTTGCAGGCGATCAAGGCACTGTTCAACCATCTTTAACGACTGATCTATCTCATCAACCCTAACCTTGTAGCGGTCCCAGCAGTCACCTACTGTACCCATTTCGCCTTTACCTACGGGGATATCAAAATCAAGTTCAGGATAAGCTGAATAATTATCAATGCGACGCAAATCATATTTTAATCCAGAACCACGCAGAACCGGGCCCGAGCAGCCATAGTTAATAGCTACATCTAACGGCAGTACACCTACATTAGCGGTACGACTAATAAATATCTGGTTATTGGTAAGCAACTGGTTAAGCTCAACCATTTTGGGTTTAAAGTAGTCTACAAACTCGCGGCAGCGTTCTTCAAAGCCAACAGGCAGATCATAAAATAAGCCACCTACCCATATGTAATTATATAGCATGCGCGAGCCTGATGCCCACTCCAGCATACCCATTATGTGCTCACGGTCAGTAAAACACCACAGGAAAGGGGTGAAGGCGCCAATATCAATACCGTAAGTGCCTATAGCTATAAGGTGCGATGCAATGCGGTTAAGTTCGCACACCAGCACACGAATGTATTCAATACGTTTAGGAATATCCTTATCAATGCCCAGCATACGCTCAACACCCATTACCCACGCATGGCTGTTGTTCATTGTTGACAGGTAATCCATCCTGTCGTTTAAAGGGATTGTTTGCTGGTAGGTAAGTGATTCGGCATGTTTTTCAAAACAGCGGTGCAGGTAACCAATATGTGGTATAACCTCTTTAACTATTTCCCCGTCTGTTATCAGTTCAAGCCGCAAAACGCCATGCGTAGACGGATGCTGTGGCCCCATGTTTAAAACCATGTCTTCCACAGAGGCATCAGCTATCTTTTTGTTATAGCGATTAAGAGCTTCGTTATATTTTGAAATTGTTATCAATTTATTTCGGATTTCGGAACCTAATTAAATTACGTTGTCAGCCTGAGCTTGTCGAAGGCTCTGTGGCAGAGGCCCTCACACTATGCTTCGACAAGCTCAGCATGACCCCTTAACATTTATTTAAAATCAATGCTAATCTATCTTTATCCCTTTGTAATACTCCGCTGTTTTATAATCTTTTCTTAACGGATAACCTTCCCAATCGTCGGGTAATAATATCCTGCGCAGATCCGGATGACCTTCAAAAAATATGCCTACCAGGTCAAATGCTTCACGCTCATGCCAGTCTGCAGTGCGGTAAACAGAGGTGACGCTTGGGAAAGATGGCAATTCTTCTTCATTCCTGTTGTTTTCCTTACTTACTTTTAAAGTAAGCTGCAAATGATATGGGATGGATGATAAGTTGTAAACTACCCCAAAGCGGCCAGAATCAATACCATAATCTATACCTGTAAGGCATGACAGAAAATCAAAGTATGTTTTTGGATTATCGCGCAGCTCTAAACAAACCTCCGCAATCCTGTCAGGGTCAATAAGCAGGGCAGGTTGCATACCGGTATATTCTTCGCCGGTAATTACACTCTCGCCAAACTTGTTGGTAAGCAATAACTTAATATCATCAAAACTCATGGTGCCAGGCGAACAATTTTCCAGTTTTTGTTATCGGTTTTCTTATAAACTATTCTATCATGCAAACGGCTCCTACGGCCCTGCCAAAATTCTATTAGGCGTGGTTTTAAAATATAACCACCCCAAAATGATGGTTTAGGGACTTCTGTATCGGTATATTCCGCTTCCAGTTGCGCTATCTTTTGCTCCAGTTGTTCACGGTCAGAAATTTCCTGGCTTTGCGGCGATGCCATAGCACTTATTTGGCTCAGTTTTGGGCGCGTGTGAAAATATTTTTCAGAATAATCTCTGTCCAGCTTTTCAATAGTACCTTCAATACGTATTTGCCTTTCCATATCACCCCAAAAAAATACCAGCGCGCCAAGCGGGTTTTTGCTTATTTCTTTACCCTTGCGGCTTAAATAGTTAGTATAAAATTTAAAGCCATCTTCGCTAAATCCTTTCAACAAAACAATTCTTGCAGATGGGCGACCATCATGTGTTGCGGTGGCCAGCGTCATGGCATTAGGCTCGTGTACTTTGTAATTTATGGCTTCGTTAAACCATTTATCAAACTGGCGCATTGGGTTGGCATCAACATCAGTTTCGCTAAGCGAAGCCGCGCTGTAGTCCTGTCTTAAATTTTCTATATCTTTTTGGTCCATTATCGCAAACTTACAAATTAATTATACCGTACATATTGTATATGTTTCATTTTAATGATTAAAGAACATATTTTTACAATTAGTGTTATTAATTAAAATTATAACCTATGCTTAGTCCTATATCGCCGGCTGCGGGCAGGCTGCTTATTTCAGAACCGTTCATGCCCGATCCTAATTTTAAAAGGTCCGTGATCTTGCTTACAGAGTATTCTGAGGCAGGGGCTATGGGGTTTATATTGAACCACCAAAGCGAATATCTGCTTGGCGACATCCTATCAGACGTTTCCTATTCAGAAATACCTGTTTACATGGGTGGGCCCGTAGCGGCCAATACCCTCCATTATATACATTGCTGCCCTGAAAAAATTGAGGGTGGTATTGAGATATGGGATGGTATTTTTTGGGGTGGAGATTTTGAACAGATAAAGGAATTGATAAATACTTACCGGCTACAAGAAAACGAAATCAAATTCTTTACCGGTTACTCTGGTTGGACACCAAATCAGCTTGATGAAGAATTACGTGAGGATGCCTGGATCGTTGCCAACAAATTTGAAGCAGCTACCATATTTAGTAATAATGAGCATAATCTTTGGAGAGAAGTGGTAATAAGCCTTGGCCAGCGTTATGCCCACATTGCTAATTTTCCGGAGAACCCAATGTTGAATTAATAGTAATAGGACGAGTCAGTCTGAGCTTGTCGAAGACTTTTACATTCGCTAATGGTTCAACCGGCTCACCATGACAACATCCTTATTGCGCTTTTTGTCATCCTGAACGCAGTGAAGGATCTGTCGGTATGCATAACAGCTGTACTATCTATAGATGCTTCGCTATCGCTCAGCATGACAAGCACTTTTTTCTACAGCCGACTTTAAACTATTTCCCCTCCATCTCCGCTGCCGAAGCTTCAACAGTTTGCTTTAATTTTTCTTTAAAAGCGATCAAATTAGCAACCAGATATTCATCTGCGGTAGAAAGAATCTGCGCTGCCAATATTCCTGCGTTTTTAGCCGCATTAAGGGCCACAGTTGCTACAGGGATACCATTAGGCATTTGTAGAATACTTAGGATAGAATCCCAGCCATCAATTGAGTTGCTTGATTTTACAGGTACCCCAATTACCGGTAAATGAGTTAAAGAAGCCACCATACCCGGTAAATGCGCTGCGCCACCAGCACCTGCTATGATTACCTTTATACCACGATCTGCAGCGGCACGGGCGTAGCTGAACATCCTGTCAGGCGTGCGGTGGGCCGATACTACTGTTATTTCGTAATCAACACCCAGTTCCTTTAAAACATCCGCGGCATCCTGCATCACATTCAGGTCCGATTTGCTGCCCATTATAATGGCTACCTTAACTAATTTATTCATTTCTTTTTTTTATAGAGCATTTAACACAAAGCCTAAAACGGCACCGGATGCTATAATTATGACAATTAAGATAAGCGATCCTATTAAGTTTGAGAATGCGCTTGTTGTTTTATTTCAAAGCGTTATTGCGAGGTACGAAGCAATCTTTTACATGCTTGTAACCTAATTTCTATCGAGGATTGCTTCATACCTCGCAATGACATGGGTTTTTATCTATTCGTTTACGCTATAACTTTTAGCGTTTCCTGCACATAACGCGCTTTCTCTATCGCTTTTTCTCTATCGTTATCTATTATAGTAACATGCCCCATTTTCCTGAATGGTTTGGTTAAAGCTTTACCGTACAGATGTACATAAACGCCTGGGCATTTTAAAACTTTTTCAATTCCCTGGTAAACGGCCGGGCCTTCGAATCCGGCTTCGCCTAAAATATTTATCATTATGGCGTTGCTCAGGCAGGCGGTATCACCTAAAGGTTGATTAAATATTGCTCTTAAATGCTGTTCAAACTGCGACACCACATTGCCTTCAATACTTTGGTGGCCACTGTTATGCGGGCGCGGGGCAAGCTCATTAACCAATATCTTGCCGTTCTTATCTAAAAACATTTCTACCGCCAGCAGGCCAACAATATTTAGTGTGTCGGCTATTCTTTTGGCAATATTCTCGGCTTCCAGCTGTACTTCAAACGGCAGGGTTGAGGGAGATATTAAAAACTCCACCAGATTAGCTTGCGGATTAAACTCCATCTCTACCATCGGGAAGGTTTTTACCTCGCCATTCTCGTTACGGGCAACTATTACACCTATCTCTTTTTCAAAATCAACCCAGCGCTCAATAAGGCTCGGCTCTGTGAAGGCACCCTTCAGGTAACTTTCATCAGTCACCTTGTAAACGCCTTTGCCGTCGTACCCATCTCGACGCAGTTTTTGAATATAGGGGAAGGGGATAGTGCTTTCTTTTAATTGCTGTACCGATGATATTACCTGAAACTCGGCAGTTGGGATATCGTTCTCTTTAAAGAATTGTTTTTGCAGGCCCTTATCCTGTATCAGGCGGATAATACGCGATTGCGGATAAACCAGCACACCTTCTTTTTCCAGCTGCTCAAGGGCATCAACATTAACCTTTTCTATCTCGATAGTAAGCATGTCAACCTTTTTACCGAAATTATAAACGGTTTCATAATCACTTAACGAGCCTACAATGAACTCGTTACACAAACGACGGCATGGTGCCTCGCGGTCAGGGTCCAGTACCTTTACGGTAACGTTATAATTTATTGCCTGCTGTATAAGCATGCGCCCAAGCTGGCCGCCGCCTAATATTCCTAATCGTAAGTCGCCGTAAAATGCTTTCATGTATAGGCTGCAAATTTACCTAAATCTTTTTTAAAATATAGGCTTACAATTATAGCTTGTAAAATCTCTAAATAGAGGTTGTTTTTTATCCCATTAATGACCACAATTAGACCTCGATAATACTTGCAATTATAGCTTGTAAAATTTCTAAATTGAGATTGGTTTTTTGCACCACTAATCGCCACAATTAGATCCTAATAAGGTTTAAAATTTAGCTTGTAAAATCTCTAAATAGAGGTTGTTTTTTATCCCATTAATGACCACAATTAGACCTCAATAATACTTGCAATTATAGCTTGTAAAATTTCTAAATTGAGATTGGTTTTTTGTACCACTAATCGCCACAATTAGACCGTAATAAGGTTTAAAATTTAGCTTGCAAAATCTTTAAATAGAGGTTGTTTTTTATTCCATTAATGACCACAATTAGACCTCAATAATACTTGCAATTATAGCTTGTAAAATTTCTAAATTGAGATTGGTTTTTTGTACCACTAATCGCCACAATTAGATCCTAATAAGGCTTAAAATTTAGCTTGCAAAACCTTTAAATTTAGATTGTTTTTTATACTATTAATCGCCATAATTACAAATCGCTACAATTAGACAATAATAAGGCTTAAAAGGTTTCAAAATCACCCCAAAACGCCTATATTTGCCGCTGTTTTTACATATCATAAATTTTCATGAAAACCAAAATAGCAGTAGCAAAAGGTGACGGTATAGGCCCGGAGATAATGGCAGCCGTGCTCCGTATATTTGAAGCCGCCAACGTACAACTCGATTATGAGTATGTAGAAATGGGCAAATCTTATTTTGATGCAGGCCATTCTACCGGAATGACCGCAGCAGCAAAGGAAACTATAGAGCGCCTTGGCTTATTGTTTAAAGGCCCAATGGAAACCCCAAAAGGTAAAGGTGTAAAAAGTATAAACGTTACTGCCCGCAAAGTATGGAACACTTATGCTAACCAGCGCGATTTTCGTTCATTAAACGGTGTTGACACTGTTTTTTCAAAAGCGGGTATCCCTATTAATCTTACTATTGTTCGTGAAAATATTGAAGATACTTATGGGGGCATTGAGCACTTGCTTACCAATGACGTAGCTGTTGGGCGCCGTATAATTACCCGTCCGGGTTCGGCGCAGGTTATCCGTTATGCGTTTGAAATGGCCCGCCGTAAAGGTTATACCAAACTGGCTTGTGGACACAAAGCCAATATAATGAAATTAACTGATGGCCTTTTCCTTGAAACCTTCCAGGAGATTGCCAAGGAATACCCTGATATTGAATCATCAGATATTATTGTTGATGACCTGTGTATGAAATTGGTTTCGCGCCCTGAAATGTTTCAGGCTATTGTGTTAACTAACTTACAGGGCGATATTGTATCTGACCTTTGTGCCGGTTTAGTAGGTGGTTTAGGCTTTGCTCCATCTGCAAACATTGGCGATAATATATCAATTTTTGAAGCTGTACATGGCACTGCACCTGATATTGCCGGCCGTGGTATAGCAAACCCAACAGCACTGTTATTATCAGGTATATTAATGCTGCGTTACCTGGGCTTTACTACAGGCGCTGCAACTATTGAAAACGCATTGCTTTACACTTTAGAGCAAGGTATACATACAGGCGATTTTGGCGACAAGACAACCCCAGCTGCTAACACAGATACATTTGCTGATGCCATTATTGCTAATTTAGGTAAGGTACCTTCAAAAGGTGCTGTTGTTGCCCAGCCGGATATGGAAGTGAAAGCTAACCATGATCACCCTTTAAAAAATAAACTGACCGTTACCAGCACCAATGTAAAAGAAGAGATGGTAGGGGTGGATGTTTTTGTAGAATCGAGCAAGCAGCCTAATGAGCTGGCCGAACTGGCACAAAGAAAACAAACTGATAACTTTCAGTTGGTGATGATATCAAACCGTGGTACGCAGGTATGGCCAACCGGCTCAATCTTTACAGAGCTGGTGAACGAGTACCGCATCCGTTTTGAAAAGAAAGAAGGAACCGAGATTACCCAGAAAGAGATATTACTTATAGCAGCTGATCTCTCTGCCGATTTTAAAGTGTGTTCTGTAGAATTCCTGATGAAATTTGGCGGTAAAATTGGTTACACCCTTGCACAGGGACAGTAATTTCAAAGTTTAAAGTATAAAGTTAAGGCCTATCGTTATGATAGGCCTTTTTTGTTATGTCTGCTTCGCGAAGAGTCGGGGGGATTATACGCTTTATATTATAGCTTTGGAACTAAGTGATCTTCCTATATCTGTTTGTTTAACAGTTATATAAGTAGTATTTTTTGTGATTGTATGCACCAATTGTAAACCTAAACAGCTTGCTTTTATTGTTTTATCACATTTAATTAATGTGATAAAACAATAAGGCTGGTAACTATATCACAAGTCGTTGATTTTTTTTACATAAAGCTCATCAACCAAAATAATTATAATAGCCAGCAGCGGCACAGCTAAAATAACACCCAAAGCACCGCATAGTGTCCCCATAATTACCTGGCTTAAAATGGTTAAAGCAGGCGGTATATCTATCATTCTTTTTTGAATGAGCGGCGTAACAATATTGCTTACTATTGTTTGGCTTATCATATATAATA
>JAQBNY010000094.1 GCA_028288315.1 Mucilaginibacter sp. | reverse complement strand
GATCTGGAAAAATGCAGCAACGCTTAAGGCAAATGCCACAAATACCAATAAACTACCGATAGCACCAATAATACCTTTTGACAAGGAATTACGCCCAAGTCCGTTTATAACAAAACCGGCTAAAGGTAGTACAGGAATAAGCCAGATTAATTTGTCCATTTATATCTTTTGTTTCATTTTTCTTATCATGCTGAATGTAATGAAACATCTATTTATAGATAGATTCTTCGCTGCGCTCAGAATGACAACTTGTTTATCTTTCTTTTTGTCATGCTGAACGTTAGTGAAGCATCTACTCGCCGATAGATTCTTCGTACCTCAGAATGACAAATTGTTATCTTACCACTTCAACCTGTTCAATACGTTAATATCTACAGAGTTGGTGTTGCGGTATATCATTACTATAATGGCCAACCCGACTGCTACTTCTGCAGCGGCCAGTGCCATAATAAAAAATACAAAAACTTGTCCGGCTGCATCGCCACGGTAAACCGAAAATGCGGTAAGCAACAGATTAACCGAGTTAAGCATCAGCTCAACCGACATAAATATCACAATAGCATTACGGCGTAATAAAACACCCATAACACCTATTGAAAATATAATAGCGCTTAATAATATGGAATGGTTAAGCGGCACCTCTTGAATGGTATTGGTTAAACTGTCCATCAGATGGTTGCTTTTGTTTCTTTAGGATCTCTAGTGGCCAGTAATACGGCGCCAACCATTGCCGATAACAGCAATACTGACGATACCTCAAACGGCAATAAAAATTCGTTAAATAAAATTTTACCCAGGTTTTTTACAAGGCCCAGCTCGGGGTTCTTCAACACCACCGGATCTGACGCGCCTAATGATTTTAATGACGAGACCAGCGCTACAGCTAGTATACCACCGCCAAATACAGCGGCTATCTTAATCATAAATGGCTTAACCGGTTCCGATTCTTTGTTGAGATTAATGAGCATCAGCGTATATAAAAACAATACCAGTATGGCGCCCATATAAACTATAAAGTTTACTATAGCCAAAAACTGCGCATTCATTAAGATATAGTGAATGGTGAAAGTAAAAAAGGTAAGTATAAGGTACAATATACTATGCACCGGGTTTTTTGCAGAAATTACCAGTATAGAAAAAAATATGGATAAAAACGCGATGAAGTAAAATGTACTCATGTTAATATTTACAATATACCTTTGCCCTTCAAAAAAGAGTTGCGCAAATGTATAAAACTTCTGTTATTGATTTAAAGGTGGTTCTACTAATTTATCTTTTCCGTAAATAAAATCTTTCCTCAAATAATCTGATGGAATGATATCGCCGTCAAGGTATATTGCTTCTTTAGGGCAGGCTTCTTCACAAAGTCCGCAGAAAATGCAGCGCAGCATGTTAATTTCATAAACAGCTGCATATTTCTCTTCACGGTATAAATGCTCTTCGCCTTTCTGACGCTCAGCAGCCGTCATGGTTATTGCTTCTGCTGGGCATGATAATGCGCACAAACCGCATGCCGTGCAACGTTCTGCACCATTCTCATCACGTTTAAGTGAGTGCATACCACGATAATTTTCTGAAAACTCACGCTTCTCATCCGGATATTGTATGGTAACCGGCTTTTTGAAAAAGTGACTCATAGTAATAGACAAACCATGCACAATTGCAGGCAGGTAAGCCCTCTCCCAAAAATTGAGTGGTTTTACTACTAATTGCTTTTTCTTATTACTTAATGATTCCATTTGATTCCTCTCTAACTAAAAAAAGTAATAAAAATACCTGTTACCACAATGTTTGCTATTGCTAACGGTATCAATACCTTCCAACCCAAATCCATCAACTGATCGTAACGAAAACGCGGGATAGTCCAGCGAACCCACATAAAGAAAAAGATGAACAGGAATATTTTTGTAAAGAACACAGCAGTACCAATAAGCGGACCTATAACCGGGCCAACATGGGCAGTTACCCAATCCATACCCGGGTAATTATAACCACCCCAATATAAGGTAGCCATTACTGCCGATGATATAAACATATTAATGTACTCGGCAAACAGGTAAAAACCCAGTTTCATTGATGAGTACTCGGTATGATAACCACCAACCAGCTCGGTTTCGCACTCAGGCAAATCAAACGGTGTACGGTTAGTTTCTGCAAATGCGCAAACCATAAATATCAGAAAACCTACTGGCTGATAGATCACGTTCCAATGCCAGCCATGTTGCTGCTGGGCAATTTCGCCTAAGCTTAAAGTACCGGTAACCATTAACAGGGCAATTATTGAAAGCCCCATTGAAATTTCGTAGCTGATGTTTTGTGAAGCCGCACGAATAGCACCCAATAAAGAGTATTTATTGTTTGATGCCCAACCACCTATCATCACACCATACACACCCAATGATACTACACCGAAGATGTATAAAATTCCTACGTTAATATCAGTAACCTGCAGCGGTATAACTTTATCACCAACAGTTAAATTTTGTCCCCATGGGATAACTGCCGAACCAATACATGCGGTAAGAATAGCTAACGAAGGTCCAACGATGAATAAAAATGGTGTTGCATTAGTTGGGATAATCTCTTCCTTCATGAACATTTTGGCCCCATCAGCCAATGGCTGTAAAATACCAAACGGACCGGCGCGGTTAGGGCCTACCCTGTCTTGAAAAAATGCCGCTATTTTACGCTCGGCATAAGTAGAGTACATAGCTACTACCAAACTAATAGCGAATATGATTATTATAAGCCCAAATTTTATGGCGATATCTGCTAATTCCATTACAGGCGTGTCTCCCTTTCAAATTGTTCTTTATT
>JAQBNY010000275.1 GCA_028288315.1 Mucilaginibacter sp. | reverse complement strand
GTAGTCACAAAAAAAAATATCTACAAATATCAGCAAACGATCGCATCTATAACATTCTTGACGATCAATATTTTAAAGACATTGAAATTGATTTATCAAGGGACTCAAACAAAATCAAGATAGTTTATTATTTTTTCACAAGTCCGAATTCAAATTGGCGAGCAATATTATCTGGGCAATTATATCAACTTAAAAGTTTCGGAATACTAACTGAGGCTGATTTATATATTCATGTTACTGACACCAATTCATATATTGAAGAAATAAAAAAGCTTATTTACACTATAGTTCCCGGAGCAAAAGTAAGTGAGTCTTCTGAGAATCAATTTGAATATCCTGCCATTAAGTTAGTTTATGACCTTGCAAAGCAGTATCCTGACAACAATTTCATATATTTTCATAGCAAGGGGATGACACATAATCTACATTCAAGGTCTCTTCAGGAAATGATGTTATTTACCAAGTCGTTTGAGAATTGGCGGAAAAACTTACAACTTCTTGACCAGGATGGAGTAAACAAAGCGGGATTATTCTCTGCTGAACTAGGGTGGATATGGTATAACTTTTGGTATGCCAGGGGCAAATATCTCGCCACTTGCGCTGAGCCTGAGGTTTCTAATTTTAGATATTACTATGAATCGTGGCTTGGATTAGCTGACCCCAATCGAACAATCCCTGCAACTGATTGCATTAACTTGTTTCAAATAAAGAATATTTCCAAGAAGTATTACACTCCTAAAGAGGCCGATATATATAAGGAGAATGTCATGGAGAAAATGTTTTCTCACGCTGAAAGAAAAGACTTTCGCATTGTGAGAACTCACTCAATGATATACTATCAGCTAAAAGTGGACTCCTTTTTTAAATTTTTCAAAAAATCAAATTTAACTAGATTGTATACGCCACAACAACCAGGAATTAAAAAAAAGGGGAAATGACAATAGCTGCATTCTAAAGTTCACATTTTCCAATTAGTATATATAGTAATATTAAGATAAGAAGTTTAAGTAAAATGTGCTGTATGAAAAGGCAAGAGTGTGAGATAATAATTATTCAGCAAGGTGAATGTTATACATCCCGCCATTTCAATACGCTCATGTACAATGCCAATATGTGATTTATAATAGGCATCGTCTAACTTATTGCTTCGCTCTATTTCTGTATAAAGCTTACTGCCGAAGAACCATCTAATGATTTTCTGGCTCAATGGATTCCCAGCGAGTATTGTATAATTTTTAAATTTAAAAAAACAACTATTCTTCAATTTGTTTGTTTTAGTTAAATTAGTTAAACAATTGTTTAGCAATTTATTAACATTAAATTTCGCGTTATGGCTTATCTTAAAAACACATCGCTTGCAATAGTATGTTTACTTTGCATATCGTTTACATTCTTTCACCATGGCTGGGCTAGTTATGATCAGAATAAAGTGCTCGATTATAAAACCATCATTGAGGAATCTGTATATGAAAATCCGCATGTTCTTGCAAAAGTAAAATACCAAGGGCAATTATGGACGGTTTATCTAGCACCTACAAGCCGCATGACGGACCGTGGCCTTTCTGCGGATATGATTAAAAAGGGCACCTTCGTTAGGATAGTTGGTTATCCACATAAAACCATAAAAAACGAGATGCGTGCTGAACGGATATATGTTAAGGACAAAAAATTCGAGTTGCGTTAATTGTGGCTCCTTTTATATCTCAATTTTTAAGCTGGTTAGAAAACTCATCCTGGGCGGTTAGTATTCGTCAATCATTATGGTTATACCCGGCTTTGGAAATTGTACATATTGTAGGAATAGTCATTCTTGTTGGAGCAGCACTTATGTTTGATCTGCGCCTGTTGGGTTTTTCCAGGAATCTGCCGATAGTGCTTTTGGCCCGTCATTTATTACCCTGGTCACGCCGGGGGTTGTGCCTTATCTTTCCTTCCGGTATTTTATTGTTCATTACCAATGCAGAGACTTTGGGTGCCGATCCAACTTTCCAGCTCAAAATGATCTTATTAATTATGGCTGCACTTAACGTACTTGTATTTCACAGGTTTATTTTCCGGAGCCATTCTTATTTGGAAGTTCCGATTGATCCTCCTTTGATTAAGGTATCTGCAATTATTTCCATTATTATTTGGGTGGCAATTATTGCCTGTGGGCGTTTACTGGCTTATTAAACAAATTACTCTTGAACTAATAACCCCTAATTTCTGACTTCCGCTCTTTTACTTGGGATTGCATTGGAAGCTATGGCTAAACAAGGAATTACCATTAAGTATAAACACCATTCATAAGGTGCTTGGAGAAGGTAGAATTTTACTGGCTCAAGCCAAAAAAGATTGGAACTAATTGTTTTTTGCTTTGTATAATATTTACATTCTTCAACAACATCAATCATGGAAAAATTTGCATTATTAGCCAGAGTAGAAGCAAAACCCGGCAAAGAGAACGAGGTGCTATCTTTTTTAAAAAATGCTTTGCCATTGGCAAATGCGGAGCCCGATACTATAAGGTGGTATGCCTTACAATTAGGTCCTTCAACCTTTGGCATATTCGATACATTCGAAACTGAACAAGGCAGGCAAGCCCATCTGGATGGCAAAATAGCTGAAGCCTTAATGGCAAATGCATCTGAGCTTTTAGCAACAGATCCCGTTATTGAAAAAGTAGAACTCTTAGCGATAAAATAAAGATGCAAATCACAT
This sequence comes from Mucilaginibacter sp., assembly GCA_028288315.1. Classification (GTDB taxonomy): domain Bacteria; phylum Bacteroidota; class Bacteroidia; order Sphingobacteriales; family Sphingobacteriaceae; genus Mucilaginibacter. The sequence continues at coordinate 26,448 of JAQBNY010000275.1, read as the reverse complement.
AATCTGAAAGGCTTTTTGTTTCTATCTGTCAACCTATTTAGGACGACTCATATAGTTAAGATTACTGGTTAAACCACAAAAAGATTAAATAAATATACCCGATTTGTATACTAATCAAGTTAATTATTATTTTTGGACTTGATTAAAATTTAGAAGGCTGGTTAGCTTCAAAAATTTAACTTCCTGTTAAAAATTTATTCAATAATATTGAATTAACTCATTGGAACTTTCTCAATCTTGTTTCGTAAAAAGTTGGATGTATGATTGGTACATACGAGTTTGTATAAGCGTATGTTTGTTGCTTGGGCTAAATTACCAATGTTATGCACAAAGTTGTGCTACTCCTATTATAGTTGATTTTTCTAATAAAGCAGATACCACTGTAACTATAGCTGCTGATAGGAATGGGGATTGCTGCGGTGGCCAAAACTGTATCAGTTTTTCAGTTAAGGTTAACCCTTTTACAGATGTTATTAATTTTGGTGCTGATCAAATTACAAGTGCCAGTTCTTATACGGTTAATTGCAAATCACCAACCCCAATGGGTACACCTGCATGTATATCGGGGCAGGGCAGCACTATTCTAATAACTTTTTGTAAAGTAGGTGGCAATGCTGTAAATTATACAATTACTGCTTTAAAAGGCACTACAACTTCGGGCAATCTTAATTTAAGATGGGGTTGTACAGGTACAATGAGTGTCACCGGTTATGATCCAACATCTACTATATCATGGAAATCTATTTACCCTGGAGCTGCCGGTGCTTATAATTCCTATTTAAGTGCAACTTCGGGTGCCAGTGTAAATGTTACTCCACCAACCAACGCTCCTCCTTATATTGACTATCAAGTAAGCGGGACCCGGGCCCAAACCTCCGCTTGTAATATGGCAGTAAGTGATACAATACGGGTATATACTTATCCGCCGCTTACTGTTGGCATAACGCCAACTAATCCGGCAATTTGTTCCGGCACTCCCGTTACATTAACAGCCAACCCAACCGGAGGCAGCCCGCCGTATAGTTATTTATGGAGCAACGGCGCTACAACTTCTTCAATAACCGTTAGCAACCCAGGAAATTATTCAGTCTCGGTTAAAGATCAAACTACCGGTTGCGGGGCAGTTACTGCACAAACCACAGTAAATGCTGCCACCCCCGTAGCGCCAACCGCCCCCCCCGTAAGCGCTTGTATCGGAAATACGGCTATACTTACTGCAACAGCCCCCGGAGGACCATATCAATGGTATGATGCAGCTACCAATGGGAATTTACTTTCTACAAATCTCAGCTATACAACACCTACTTTTACAGCTACAGGCACTTATACTTATTATGTACAAACAACAAATACTGGATGTACAAGTACCCGAACCCCTGTAACTGTAACAGTTTCTCCCAAACCAACAAAACCAGGTATATCGTTGTAATAAACGCAGGTGTTCCATTTTATATGGCTTCAGTTGCAATTCTTAAATTTTTGCAGAGACCTCTCTACCCGGCACTATGCCTGCTTGTTTGTTCCACTTTGTTAAATTCACTCCTTTAACCAGCAGCCACAAGCAAAGTGATAATTCGGCAATAAAAGGAGGAACCAGAATGACAGGAAATATAATATTCTCAAATGCGGGGGTAATAATAAGTACAAAGCTATTAGTTAGGTAGCACAAGCCGGCTATCTGCATTAGAGCGCCCAGAATTTTAGGTAAATAGCCCGATTTAAAAATTAAATACCCTAAAACAAGGCACGTACAACCAAAAAACATAAGGCCAACGCTAAAACCGTAGCCATGCACCCGGGCATAAACATAAGCCAGAGCTTGCAATTGATGCGGTTCAATTGCTTTTAAGTTATAGGTACCATCACTTAAAAACAATGTTGTCAAAAGATTTAGCTTGTTGGCCACCAAAACAGCGGTTTGCACTAAATTGAAAAGCAAGGCAAGTAAAGCAAGATTTCTATTTACGGGCCTGAGCAAAACATAAAATATCAGCATTAAAGGTACATCGCATAAATGCATTAATAGGTCGCAGGCAATACCCATGCGCCATAGCAGTTCATGGGCCATAATATTACTGGCTGTGGCTGCACCATTGCCCGACACAATAAGTTTGCCCCTAACAAACAACTCACCAAATATACCGGCGGCTATTATTATCAAATAAATTGCCCCGCCTATGCGTGCATAAACTTGCGGTGAAGTTTCAACAGCATGATTTGAGTCCATTCTTTAGATTTATTAGCTTAACTTATGACAATTGCAATCTGAGATTGTTACAAAGTTAAATAGCCATAATTAACATTACTATTCTGATTATCAATTTAATGCACTTCAAATAATGGTTCAAGTTTAATAGTATTATGGCTACTTGAGTAAAAATGAAAAGCTCTCAGAAAAAATCTGAAAGGCTATACTATCAACTATAAACCTTATTTTATATTAAAATTGAAAATATATAAAGGATTTACTTGACTCCTGGCTTAAAATAATCAATACCAGCATAAGCGACCAAATAATGCCAACACCCCATGCGGGTATTTTCCCTGCAACTTTTAAAACGGTTGTGTCTCGCATTATCCAATGAAAAATGAGCATTAGTGAAACTACTATTCCTACTTTAATAATAGCTATGGTAGTTAATAAAGGAACAGTGGCTCCTTGCCTTGCAAACATTGCCCTCAATAACTGCCATGCATCTGCAAAGCTAGCCGAACGGAAAAACACCCAGGTAATACAAATAAGCAAAAATGTAAGTAATGCTTTTAAAAAATCACCGTTAAGTTTTTTAACGGGCAACTCTGGAATTATTGAAGCTGTAGAAATTACTGGCTCAGGAGCGCTGCCAATTATAGGCGATGGCTTAGGCCTTTTATAATCCATAGCCTTTTCTGCACATAAATATAAGCCATGTAAGCCACCCCAGGCCACAAAAGTCCAATGAGCACCATGCCACAACCCACCTATTAGCATTGTTATCATTATGTTTATATAGGTTTTAAAATTCCCTTCACGGTTGCCGCCTAAAGGGATGTAAAGATAATCGCGCAGCCATGATGATAATGTGATATGCCATCTGCGCCAAAAGTCAGAAAATCCGATAGCGGCATAGGGATATAAAAAGTTTTGAGGTAACACAAATCCAAGGCATAAAGCTACGCCTATTGCGGCTGTAGAATATCCGGCAAAATCAAAAAATATCTGGCCTGAAAATGCAAGCACGCCTGCCCAGGCATCAAGGAACCCCAGTTTGCCGTTGTGACCAAATACAGCATCTGCCGTTGCCGACAGGAGTGTATCTGCCAATACCACTTTCATGAACAAGCCTAGGGTTAATAACAAAAGGCCATTTGCCAACTGTTGCTTACTGGCTTTACGGGGCGATTCAAATTGAGGCACTAATTGCGGCGGGCGAACAATAGGACCGGCAACCAGATGCGGAAAAAAAGTGACAAATAAAGAAAAATCAAGTAATGATTTAACCGGTTTACTTTTACGCTTATACATATCCACTGTATAGCAAAGCGTAGTAAATGTATAAAATGAAATACCGGCAGGTAAAATAATGTTTGGTTTAGCCGGGTGATAATCAATTCCTAATGCATTACATACCATTACAAAATTCTCCAGCAAAAAGCTTCCGTATTTAAAAAAGCACAACATGCCCAGGTTACCAATTAGGCTGACTACTAATAGTACCCATCTTTTATGTTTATTAGTTTGTACATACAATGCCTTTCCAACAAAAAAATCTATTATTGTTGAAAGCCAAAGCAGCAGAATAAAAGGCGGATTCCAGGCAGCATAAAATATATAACTTGCCAATAGCAGGTTAATTTTTTTAACCTTCCATGAAAATGGCAGGTTATGAAGGATAAGCATTATTATGAAAAATGCAACGAAGGTATAGGAATTAAAAACCATGGCAAAATGGGTTTATATTTAACTAATATTACACAGGAAGAAATTATAATTTCCAGTCGGTTTCTTTTTTAAGAATATCAATAATGCCCTTTGTATATATCACGGCATCATGCCGTTTTAGATGGGAAAATTCCGGGCACACCAAATTATTTAAAGCAGCATAGTCGCTAAAATGTATGCCTTTGCATTGGGTAACAGCCAATAATTTGTTCCAATATTTGCCCCTCGGATAGCCCTTGTTTTCGCGCATTAAAAAAGGCCCGCTTGATGGGGTCCGTAAAAACACAACTTCCCCGCCCCTGTCCCTTATTCTATTAACATCATGCTTTACAGATAGTAAAATAGAATCCAGCGCTTTACCAGTAACGGGAGGTGCTGAATTACGTTTTGGTATAGATGCCCATATCCTCCTTACTTTATTTATCCGGGTAGTATCGCGTAAAAATGTATTTGTCATTTTTGTTTGCCTGTTATAAAACGTTTCTGCAAAACCAATAGGGAAGTCAAGCCCGGCAACAATCACTCCACGCCGATTAGGTATATGCAAATGGTCTAACAAGCCGTTAAGAGAGTAAAAGTCCCTATTAAGCATAACAAGTCTGGGTTCAATCAATTTATCTATTTCGAAGCTTGCTTTTTGGGCGGGAGTACGTTTATGATAGTAATTGATTGCCTCATCCGGTGTTTGTGATACCCCGGGCGACTGATTAAAGAAAAGCACTTCGGTAACATCCACTAACAATTTCCCTTTAAAATTGGTGTCATTGGCCAGGTCTTTTAGCATGGTACGTGGCGATGAACCAACAATTGCTAATTGTATAGCATGGGTGCCTGTGATGCTTTGCCATGTATCAATATCAAGGTCATACTTAATACGTGAAGAGCCTATAAAAACGGTGGCTTTATTTGATGGTTGGTAAACCATACCACGTTTATCCGCCCATAATTCCGGCCCATCATCAAAATCGGGTCTTACTCTTTTATTCCGGAGGAAAACCTCCCAACAAGAAACTGCGCCTATAACCAGCACCAATGCCAGCACTACTGAGTTTAAAGGCCAGTTTGTTTTCATATTTATTCTATTAAAATTAATGGTTATTTGGTTGCAGACTCACTTAAAACACTCTAATATAGATGATTAATTAATAAAAAATATCCATGTCATACTCGTTGTGAGTATTTTATAAAATTATGTATACCATATTTACACAATTTGCACAGCATAGATTAATGGCAGTTTTAATATATATAACTTTTGTTCGGCCGAAGTAAAATACAAAGCCTCTAATCTTTTGGATTAGAGGCTTTGTTAGGAGGCGTTTTATAAATAGTGATGCAACAGTAACGCCTATTATAAGCTTTATTTATTGTGTGCTTAAATAATCATCCAGATTATCCAAACCCGCTGTAAAGCCTTCCTGGAAGCCCATTTTTATGATCGTTTCCATATCAGCCTCCTTATCAAAAGTGATCTCGATATTTACTGTTGTATCGTTACCCGTTTCATTAAATTCCTTTTTCCAGCTCATCACAGGAAAATCACTGTTTTGATTGCCTTGCTCATCGCAAAATGAAACAGTATTGGTAATGCGCTTAAGAAATTGAATTGTTTTAAAATTTTCTATACACCATGCTCTGTAACCTTCGGGTCCTACCATACAGTACAGCCAAAAACCACCTTCTTTAAAATCCATTGATTTTGTTTCTGCCTTGTAAGGTTTAGGTGCCCACCATTGATCAAGTATCTCACTTTCTGTCCAGGCCTTCCACACACGCTCTAATGATGCATCAAATGCTCTTACAATGGTAAGTTTTTTGTTTTCGAGGTCTTTTGAAAAGACCGCTTCTCTTTTAGTTATCATGATTTTTTTATTTATGGTTCTTTAGCAAACTATCCAGTTGATTAAAGCGATTTTCCCATATGGCGCGGAATTGTTCCATCCAGGTATCCACCTCTTTCATTTTTTGAGAGTTGAAATGATAATGTATCTCCCGACCACTTTGTTCCTGCTTTACCAGCTGGCATTCGGTAAGTATTTTAATGTGTTTTGAAATAGCTTGTCTGCTACTGTCAAAATGTTCCGCAATGGCATTAGGCGTCATTGCGTGCAGGGCCAATAAACTTAATATGGCTCTGCGGGTAGGATCGGCAATAGCCTGAAATACGTCTCGTCTCATATTTGCAATCGTTTGATTGCAAATATAAAAGCAACCAATCGATTGCGCAAATTTTTTTATATTAATTTTAGTATTAGCTGGCATTAACACATTGTATGGAAACTTTTTTAATTACCAATTAAAACCAATTATTAGAAATAAGGGTTATTTAATAAGTAAAATTTAAAGCTTTTAATTGTTATGAATGAAGAAAATAAAATAAGCAGACGGAAAGTTATCAGCGGATTAGGCGCCACCATAGCTACGGTAACCGTTGCACCGGCCTTTGCTACTGCCGAAGTGCTGCACACTGAACTTACAGCACCACCAGATCTGCAAGATCCTACTTCAAAATATCCAAAACCTCCATTTAAAGGCCAATCTCAACCGTGGCCTGGTTTAGCCGGCCAAATGGATCCACGGCCTGATCATGGCGAAACCAGTTACAAAGGATCTGGCCGTTTAAAGGGCAGGAGGGCTTTGATTACAGGAGGCGATTCTGGCATGGGACGAGCCGCTGCAATAGCTTATGCGCGTGAAGGCGCAGATGTAGCTATCAATTACCTGCCGGCTGAAGAGCCGGATGCACGAGAGGTAATTGCGCTGATTAAGGCAGAAGGGCGTAAGGCAGTAGCTATTCCCGGAGATTTACGGGATGAAGCATTTTGCCAGCGCTTGGTAGCAGATGCTGTGCGCGGCCTTGGTGGCCTTGATATAGTAGTTAATAACGCTGGCCGGCAACAAACCCACGCTTCAATTCTTGATATTTCAACAGAGCAATTTGACTGGACAATGAAGACAAATATTTATGCGCCATTTTGGATCATTAAAGCTGCTCTGCCGCACTTACAACCAGGGTCAGTAATAATCGGAACCACATCTGAGCAAGCTTATGACCCATCAGGAGATTTATACGATTATGCACAAACTAAGGCGGCTACAACAAACTATGTTAAGTCATTAGCAAAACAACTCGCACCAAAAGGCATACGGGTTAACGGTGTAGCACCGGGGCCAATCTGGACACCGTTGCAAGTAAGCGGAGGGGCTACTCAAGAAAAGCTTAAAAACTTTGGGGGCCAAACGCCTATGGGCAGGCCTGGCCAGCCAGCAGAACTTGGTTCAATTTATGTACAGCTAGCTGCCAACGATGCAAGCTTTTCAACAGGACAAGTATATGGTGCCGCGGGAGGTAGCGGGCAACCATAATATAAACATTTTTATAATAACTTAACAGCCTCTTAGATCTTTAAGAGGCTGTTAAGTTATTTGTATGAAATGCCTTTAGGTTATTAGCTGGAGAGTGGTTATTTCTTATATAAATAAAATCTTGCAGCATCGCCCTTCTTATTTTCATTTAAAACCCGCGCTTCTTCATCAAATTTTGACAATTGCTCTGCTGTAAATCCACGCTCTACGGGATACCATTCATGCGTATCAGGTAAAGTTAACGGAATATCTTTTTTATATAATTCGCTTCCCCAAAACTGAAATGCGTTTGAATCAAAAACGGTATGACCTATTTTAAACCCGGTTTTTTCTGCCAGAATATTGATGCTTTTTATAGTATGCAGAACAAAATGCCTTGGAGCATCTAACTGTACCCAATTCTCTTTATAAATATCCCAGGCAGTACCTATAACCGGTATGGCCACTAAAAGCACTCCACCTTTTTTTAATAATCTAAAACACTCTTTTAATTCATTAACCTGGTCATCAATATGTTCTAACACATGGTGCATTATTAATAAATCGTAAGCATCAGATTGCAATTCTGACAACTCTTTTTTAAGTACCATTACATTATGCCCATAATCAATTGGCTGGCTAATAAACTTATCCACGCCGGTAACATGCTCAAACCCCAAATTAAATAAGTTACAAATTAAGCCCCCCCGTCCGCATCCAATATCAAGTATTTTTGCGCCTGGCACTAAAGCAATTGGTTTTAAAAGTTCCAGGGTGTGGTCGTCCAAATTTTTATATTTTCTTTTTATCCTTTGGGCGTTCGCTATTCGTTTTAAAAATGGCAGTCTTTTTAATTCAGGTACTTCCTGGGTAAAGGACACGTAGTAATCAGGGTAATATTTTTCTATATCATGTGGCACCTCTAGTATTTGTATACAGCCACAGTTTGAACATTCGCCATAACCAAACTCATCTCTCATGCCAAACATCATTTCTCTAAAAACAAATTTGGCCGTGAATACGTCGCCACAGATTCTGCAATTTTGTATTTCCATTGGTAATAAAAGCCTGTTTCATGATTAAAGTTTTGGCTATAATTAATATTCATTACATATATGAAAATATATTTACCAAGATAATTGAATCATACCCAATTCACGGTAAAATTAGGTGCATTACCTCAATCATCTGGAATTGCTTAGAACAAGGCATGGCCCATGGCTGGAGCATAAACGGCAATACTTATACGGGCGGCAAATAAGCTTAATACAACATCTAAGATCAGTGAACTAACTAATATCAGTTAGTTCACTGATTTTATCACCCACGAATTTAAATATTGATTTACCGGTAAGGTTAAGTTCGTCGCCCTTCTTCATTCCATTTGGCAGGTCAATGGCTAAAACAGCGTGATAAACTATATCAATTTCAGTTTGATTGGCTGTTTGCTTAAAACTTTTTATTGTTTGCTGCCTGCTTATAAACATGGCTTTGGCCTGTTCGGCCTGTTCTATAAATGCCGGTAAGCCGTTTAAGGTCATGTTCACCTTGCCATTACTCATGTTTTCAAATTTTATTAATGGATCCATATTGGCTACCATCCCATCAACATCAAAATTGTTGTAGGCATTAATATAGTGGTTTATGATTTGCTCGCGTAGTTTCATAAAATTTGTTTATCATTCAAAAATATATGGCTTCAGTTTTAGTATTCAGACATTTGCATACAATACTTATAATATATAGGCAACCCTATAAGTCATTCAAGCGTATTAAAGCAATAATAACCCAAACCCCTAAAATAATGAAAAAAACAATTTTAATGATCTGCCTTTCAGTAATTATGGTAAGCATGGTAATGGTATCATGCAAAAAGGACAGCACATCGAGTTCAACCTCACAGGTTTCTTTTGCTTTAAGTGCAGATAATTCAATTTCGCCAATTTCTGCAACCAATAATGGCGGAGGAATTATTGCAGCAAGCACAACCACAGCAACCGCAGGCAGCATCAGCTGGACATCGGGTATTGTCAATATCAGCAAATTTAAATTAGAAGCTAAAAAGAATGGAAAACAAATTGAGATCGAATCAAAAAACCTCTCAAATGTTGATCTGTTTGCTTTAACTCCAAGTTTAATAAGCGCGTCTATTGATACCGGTATTTATAAAGAAATTGAGATAAGGGCTGTATTTACAAAATCAACCACTGCCGATATTCCTGTAAAGTTAAGAGGAACGTTTACCACTGCAGGCGGTGCAATTGTACCTATTGAGTTTGATTTTAATGATGATGCCACATTTAATGCTGAGGCAGAAAATATTACAGTAAATAGCACTACAGACTTTACTGCTAAATTACACCTGCATTTAAATATTGTATTATCAGATGTAGTATCAGCAGAGCTTGATAAGGCAACACGTATAAACGGAACTATAATTATCAGCAGCGATAGTAATCCCCTACTTTACGCAAAAGCCATTGTGAACATTGCCAAAGCAATGGAGTCAAAAGGGTATGATGAGCATAAAAGGATCTAATTAAAAGTATTCTAATATTATTATTTATAGCGATGGACCAATATCCATCGCTATTTTTTTTATATCCGTTATGTGTTCTCATCCTCCCAACGGCAGAATTTATATTTATTGCAGGCTCCTGTTCTTTCCTAAATAAAATTTCTCATCTAAAACACAGTGCCCATACACTTGTTTATTAATTATCAAAGGCTTAACTTTTGCCAAACGATAACCGCCGGCAACTTCTGAAGAAAATTACTTATAAATGAGATTATATTATTTATATAATCTGGCTTTGTAAAATATTACTCGATTTTTTTCATAATTTACCAAAAAAATCATAATTTAAATAGCTTTTTGCTCTATTAGATAATGTTTCTAATAACCTTTTATTTTTTATATATTAATTAGGATAGTTTTTATGTACCAATCGCAACATTTTGAAAAATACAATACAATAAACGGTGTATGGGACGAAATGTACAGCGAAAATAATCTTGTTCGCAATCATTATCAGAAAGTAATTGAGTATTTAGCACAGGAGTCGCCAGATGACTTGGGAAAAAAAGAAGAATTAGCGAAAAATCTATTCATGACCCAGGGGATTACCTTTACCGTGTATAATAGTGGTGAAGGAATTGAAAAAATATTCCCTTTTGATATAATTCCACGTGTTATTACAGCAGATGAATGGCTTATTATTGAAAAAGGCATTAAACAAAGGCTTACCGCACTTAATCTTTTTTTAAAAGACATATACCACAACCAGTTTATTGTTAAAGACGGGATTGTTCCTATTGATATTATATACTCCTGTCCGCATTTCCTGCGTGAAATGTACCAGCTGAATGTGCCTTATGATATATACGTTCACATAGCGGGCATTGATCTGATACGAGACCATGACGGAACTTTTTATGTACTGGAAGACAACCTGCGTACCCCATCGGGTGTAAGCTATATGCTGGAGAACCGGGAGATAACCAAACGTTTGTTTCCTGATTTGCTGCCAAACTGTGGTGTAAGAAGTGTTACGGAATACCCCTCTATTTTATATAAAAACCTGTTAGCGTTATCACCCAGGCAAATTAGCAACCCAACTATTGTGTTGCTTAGTCCGGGTATATATAATTCTGCTTACTTTGAGCATACCACGCTTGCCCGTTTAATGGGTGTGGAACTGGTAGAGGGCCGTGATCTGGTAGTAAACAACCATAAAGTTTACATGAAAACTACTACCGGCTTGCAGCAAGTTGATGTTATTTACCGCCGTATTGATGACGAGTTTTTAGATCCGTTGGTATTTAACCCTAATAGTGTATTAGGAGTAGCTGGTTTAATGGGCGCTTACCGCAAAGGCAATGTGGCTATTGTTAATGCCGTAGGCAACGGAGTGGCTGATGACAAAGCCACCTACATATATGTACCTGATATGATCAAGTACTACCTTAACGAAGAACCGCTGTTAAAAAATGTACCCACTCACCGCCTGAACAATAAAGATGAGCGCGACTACGTGTTCAAAAACATTAACACCATGGTGGTTAAAAAAACTAACGAAAGCGGCGGCTATGGAATGTTAATGGGGCATGCCGCTACACAAGAAGAAATTGAAAAATACAAACTGGAGATACTAAAAGATCCCCGGAACTTTATTGCTCAACCAACTATCAGCTTATCGGCAGCGCCATGCTATATAGGCGGGGTATTACAACCAAGGCGTATTGACCTGCGCCCATATGCCTTGTGCGGACCGGACGGCATTGAAATTGTGCCCGGCGGATTAACCCGTGTAGCGCTAAAAGAAGGCTCACTGGTAGTAAATAGTTCACAAGGCGGCGGCAGTAAGGATACTTGGGTGCTTGCCTGATATAATTAAGAGCAAAGAGACAGGGAAAAATTCGAAATCGAACATTCGACATTCGAAATAAAAGATATATATGTTAAGCAGGGTAGCAGCAAGTTTTTATTGGTTAAGCCGATATATTGAGCGTAGCGATGGTATTTTAAGGATGTTAAAGATAAATTATGCTTCATCGCAAGATTCAGTAGCGGGATTTACCTGGGAACCTGTGATCCATATTTTTTCGGGCCCGAATTGGGAACTAATGGAAAAGCTGGGAAATGATAGCCGTGCCGTATTAAAGTATATGGTTACTGACAAGGATAACCATAACTCAATACTAAATATCATAACCCTTGCACGTGAAAACGCCCGGAGTGTACAGGAGCATATTCCTAAAGATTTATGGCAGTGCCTGAATGAGTACTATCATACCGTAAAAGAGCCCAAGATAGCAGCAGGCCTTAAAAAAGATGACCCTATAGGCGTGCTGGATGTTTTGATAAAACAGGTTATGCTTTATTACGGTACTGCCGAAATAACGATGGAACGTGGCCAGGGCCGCAGCTTTATGAATATTGGCAAGTACCTGGAGCGCGCTATACAATCAATAGATATTTTGGATGTAAAATACGGTCCGTTAAATAATAACCCTAACCTGCTTACAGATATTACTTACTGGAAACACCTGCTTATGTCAATAGGCGGGTATGAACTTTACCAAAAAACCTATCGCGGCGGTTTAGAGGCACAAAATGTATTGGAGCTTATTATTTTGAATAATGATTTTCCCAGATCTGTTATCTATTCTGTAAATAGCATTCAGCGATATTTTGACAGGCTAAAGAATAACAGTAACGTGAATGATTACCGGGAAATATCATTTCATATTGGCAGGCTGCAAAGCAGTATTAAATATAGCTCGGTAAAAAGCATAAGCCAGGAAGGGTTACACCAGTATCTTATACGTGTAAAAGAAGATCTGTACCAAATAGGTAATGCACTTAATGAATATTATTTCGCAAATTCCTGATCAAAAAAATTGAACAATGCCAGAATTTAAAATACAACATATCACCAAATACTCATATGATAACTTTGTTCGCGATAGTGCCAACAACATCATACTTTTTCCTATTGTTGATATTTACCAGGATGTTATTAAGCATGACCTGGTTATAACAGGCAACCCCCAGGTGGATACTTATGTTGATTATTATGGTAACGAGGTGGGTAGCTTTACTAATACCGAGCCGCATAACCAACTCATTATTAATTCGAAGTTGCTGGTAAACACCCATACCCGGCCACTGCCTGTTGATAATATGTTTGCATCAGAGCAATGGAACGAATTGTTTAACCTTAGATACATAGTTCCATACATTGACTTTTTAAAACAAGAATATTTTGAAGGATTAAGTGAATTGCGGCCCGTTGTTGAGAATGAGCGCAAAACAGAAGATACGCCATATCATACTGCCCTTAAATTTTGCCAATATGTATACAAAAACTTTGAATACATAAAGGGCGTTACCACCGTTGAAACTACCCTTGATGAGATCTGGAAAATTAAAGCCGGTGTTTGCCAGGATTTTGCCCACCTGTTAATGGTGATGCTGCGCCTGGTTGGCATTCCGGCCCGGTATGTAAGCGGATATATTTGCCCTAACCGCGACGGCATGAGAGGCGAAGGCGCCACCCATGCATGGGCAGAAGCTTACATACCGGGATATGGCTGGCTAGGAATAGACCCTACCAATAATTGCATTGCAAATGAAATGCATGTTAGATTGGCTGTTGGCCGCAATTTCTCTGATTGCTCGCCGGTTAAGGGTGTGTACAAAGGTTCTGCAAATCATAAACTGGAAGTATCAGTTTCTGTTGGTTATGAAGATAACCATTTACCTGTAGAAAAAGATATATTTACCGCATCAACATTACCCAACACTGAAACAACTGCTTCGCGAAATAGTTATGCAAGGTATATGGAGATTGTGCAGCAACAGCAGCAGCAGCAATAACGGTTTTTATACTTAAGAAAATGACTTACTGTTTAGGAATTAAAGTTAAAGAGGGTTTAATAGCCATTTCTGATACCCGTGTCACTACAGGGACAGATATTGCTATAAAAAAGAAGATCAGCATTCTGCAAAAAGAAAATGCTTCTATGTTTATCATGACAAGTGGGTTGCGATCTGTAAGGGATAAGGCCATTGTTTATTTTGATGAAATACTTGAAACATCTGAGTTTAATAAACTTTACCAGGCTGTAAACGCATTTGGCAAGCAGGTAAGGCGTGTAGCCGAAGAGGACAGGGCAACCTTAGAAAAAGCCGGCTTTAGGTTTGACCTGAATACAATTATTGGCGGGCAGCTAAAGGACGACGAGGAACACAAACTATTTTTGCTTTACCCCGAAGGGAATTGGGTAGAACTGGGACTGGGTGCGCCCTTTGTAGTAATAGGCAACTCGGGGCATGGCAAGGCAATTCTTAACCGCACGCTTGAAGAGGATTCAGACATGAAACTGGCCTTAAAAGCAGGGTTTCTTTCCTTTGATTCAACACGTGTAAGCAGTAATAATGTTGATTTCCCTATTGATGTGGTACTATACAAAAAAGGCTCCTTTCAGTTAGTAGAGCAGCGTTATACACAAAGAGATATGGCAGATATATCGGCACAATGGGATAATGAGTTAAAAGATGCCTTGGTGAATATTCCGGGTGAATGGATGGATAAAGTGTTTGACAAATTACCAAAGTGAAAGAATGAAATTTAAGGTATCGGCGGAATTACATTATGAAGTGAAGGCGCCAAGCACGTTGATATTAAATGTACATGCACTAAGAACAGCCCACCAAACTGTACTTGCCGAAAAACTAACCATTGAACCTTATCTTAAAGTAGAGGAACTAACAGCGGTAAACGGTGAGAACCGATTTGCTAGATTAGACATTCCTCATACCGGCACAATCAGCATAAAATACGAAGCAACAGTTGATAACTATTATGAGGTGAAAGATCACTCGAATGTTGAGGAGATACCCGTTAGCAAATTTGATCCATCAGTATTAACCTACTTAAACCCTAGTCGGTATTGTCAGTCAGATAAGTTATATCGTTTGGCAAATAACACCTTTGGCCGCATACGCACATCATTTGAGCAGGTTTTTGCCGTTACAGACTGGATACATAAAAATGTGGAGTATTTAAGCGGCTTTACTAATTCAGAAACATCGGCTTATGATACTGTTACACAGCAGGCCGGCGTATGCCGTGATTTTGCACATTTGGGTATTGCCCTTTGCCGCGCACTTACCATACCCGCACGGTATTTTACAGGGTATGCTTACCAATTAAACCCACCTGATTTTCATGCTTGTTTTGAAGCGTACTTAGGGGGCGATTGGGTTTTGTTTGATGCTACCAGGCTTATTCCCCTAAACGGATTGGTTAAAATAGCCACCGGCCGTGATGCTGCCGATGCTGCCATAGCAAGCATTTTTGGCGATGTATTTTGCACTAACATTAAGGCCGCATGTGCATATATTGATAATGAGCCATTTAAACCAATTTACTATACCCGGTCAATATTTGATGGCATCACTTACTTGTAGAACATAGGTCCTTTTTCGGTTTGTTCAATGGCTGCCTTCAAAGCAGCCTTTACTAACTATTAAATAAATTATAAATCTCCACACATTGTTACTAATATTACCGTTACTGTAAAACAGTTTATAAAACGCTGCTGTAGTAAATTAATAATGCATACCATATGAAACAGTACGGGCTAATTGGCTATCCTCTTTCGCACTCATTTTCAAAAAAATATTTTACCGAAAAGTTTATAACCGAAAAAATCGCCGACGCTTCCTATGAATTATATTCGCTGGAAAATATTGACGCCCTGCCTGCACTGCTGCGTGCCAACCCAAACCTTTGCGGTTTAAATGTTACCATTCCGCATAAGGTAAATGTTTTAGAATATCTGGATTGGATGGAGAACGATGCCAAGAATGCCGGAGCAGTTAACTGTATAAAAGTAATTTCAGAAAGCCCTGTATCAGCCGCATTCTCGGGTGAGGTTGGTATTAAGGGGCATGACTTTAGACTGGAAGGATACAATACAGATATTAATGGCTTTGACGGGTCAATTAGTCCGCTGTTAACCAGCGATCATGATAAGGCCCTGATACTGGGCGATGGCGGAGCAGCAAAGGCCGTTAAATGTGTACTGGAAAACAAAGGAATTAGTTATATATGTGTTACACGTAAACCCAAACCCGGCAATTTGTTATTTACAGACTTAACCGATAAACACATTGCCAACTACAAACTGATTATAAATACAACGCCTATTGGTACGTATCCAAATGTTGATGAATGCCCGCCAATACCGTATGAAGCTATAACCAGCAGCCATTTATTGTTCGACCTGATATATAACCCTCCTCAAACCTTGTTTTTACAAAAAGGAGCGGAGCGGAGGGCCACTACTAAGAATGGATATGAAATGTTAGTTTTGCAAGCTGAAAAAGCCTGGGAAATATGGAACTCAAAAGAATAACATTTGTGAAAGTTTTAGCCGTTTTAATAACCGTATTATTTATTACCGCATGCGGTGGTAATCAGGATTACTCCCCTAAGCCGCGTGGCTTTTATCGAATAGTTTTCCCGGAAAAGGCCTACCAGCCTTATGCCGAAGGCTGCCCTTTTACATTTGAATATCCTAAATATGCGCACTTTGAGCCAGACAGATCCCCAAAGGCAAAACCTTGCTGGGTAAATTTGCAATACCCTCAATTTAATGCGACACTGCATTTAACTTACGAGCCCATTTTATCAAAAAAAGAGTTTAACGAACTGATTGAGGATGCCCATAAATTGAGTTTTAAGCATACGGTTAAAGCAACCTCAATAGATGAAGGCGTTATTGCCTATCCTAATAGGAACGTTTATGGCATTTATTATACTATTGATGGTAATGCAGCATCATCGGCACAATTTTATTTAACAGACAGCACCCATCATTATCTGCGCGGAGCCCTATATTTTAACTCCGAACCTCGTCTTGACTCTATCCAGCCGGTACTTACCTTCCTTAAAAAGGATGTTGATGTATTGATAAAAACATTAAAGTGGAAGTAATGCTAAAAGCAGAAAGTTAAAAGCTTTATATCGCAAACAAAAAATGCTTTCAGCTTCAGCTTTTTGCTTTCAGCCTAATACCCTACTTTTGCACCTATGGCCAGTATTCAATCATTTGTAAACAACCCATACCAGGAGAACACCTACATTTTGTATGATGATAGTTTGGAGTGCGTAATTATTGACCCCGGTATGTACACCGCTACCGAACAAAACACGGTAGTAAATTTCATTAAGGCCAATAATCTTAAACCTGTTTTACTACTTAACACTCATTGCCATGTTGACCATGTGCTGGGCAACAAATTTATTTTTGATCAGTACGGCTTAAAACCAAAGTTCCACATTGGCGAGAGTGAGGTATTAGAAGCCGTTATTGCCTATGCACCGGCTATGGGCTTCAGATATGAGCCTTCGCCACTACCAGATGAGTACTTGCCGGAAACCGGCACCATCAGCTTTGGTAATACTGAGCTACAATTGATATTTGCACCGGGTCATTCGCCTGCGCATTTATGCTTTTATGATAAGCATGCCAGCTTGCTTGTTGGTGGTGATGTATTATTCAAGGGCAGCATTGGCCGCACTGATCTGCCGGGAGGCAGCTACAGTTTGTTGTTAAAGAACATTAAAGAAAAACTTTTTTCGCTGCCTGATGATTGTACGGTATACCCCGGTCACGGCCCCGAAACAACCATCGGGTATGAAAAACAACATAATCCGTATTTATAAGTTATAAACGCATCCGTTAACAACAACCCTGGTTGAATACATCTATCTACATAGCTAAAAGGTACCTGTTCAGTAAAAAACAGACGCACGCCATCAACATTATATCAGGCATATCTATGCTCGGTGTTTTGGTGGGGAGCGCGGCGCTTATCATCATCCTGTCGGTATTTAACGGATTAGAAAAAGTTATCCTTTCGCTGTATAGCAATTTCACCCCCGAACTTAAAATAGAACCCGCACGAGGCAAAACCTTTGATCCGGACAGTACTTATTTTAATGCCTTAAAAAAGGATAAAAGCATAGTATCATACACACAAGTATTAGAAGAAAAGGCCCTTATACAATACGGCAACAGAACTTTCATAGGCACGGTTAAAGGCGTAAGCGATGATTTTTTAAAGGGTAAACAGTTAGATAGCACCATACAAACAGGATCTTTCACCCTTAAGGATAGCAACAATAATTTTTATGGTGTAATAGGCTCAACCATACAGGGTAGCCTCGGTATAAGCTTAAAGAACCAATTTAATTTATTGCAAATATTTTCGCCTAAGCGCACAGCCGGCAATTCAACCAACCCAATGAATGATTTTGTGTTCCGTTCAATTATGCCGTCGGGCGTGTTTGCCATACAGCAGGATTTTGATGACATAATTATCACCCCAATAGAGTTTACCCGCGATTTGCTCGACGAGCCAAACAAGGTATCATCTCTGGAAATTAATTTTAAGCCCGGAACTGATCTCAATGATATGCAGGATGAGATTACTGAAAAAGCCGGCAGCAACTTCGTAGTAAAAAACCGTAAAGAACAAAATACCGAGTTATATAAAACTATTAATTACGAGCGCTGGTCTATTTTCATGATCCTGGTTTTTGTGATGATTATAGCCATATTTAACATTATTGGTTCGTTAACCATGCTGGTAATGGATAAACGACAAGACATAGCCATACTTACAAGTTTGGGTGCTAATAAACAGCTTATCCAAGGCATCTTCTTTTTTGAGGGGATGATGATCTCTGTTATAGGCTGCATAATTGGCATTGTGTTAGGTTTTATAATTTGCCTGATACAGCAACAGTTCAGCCTGATAAAAATGGGTTCTAAAACCTCGGTATTAGATGCCTACCCGGTTGCATTTAACATTAGCGATTTTGGGCTGGTATTTTTAACCGTTATAGCAATTGCCGTTATAGCATCGGGCATTAGCGCAAGATTAAGTGTTAAAAGGCTGGACGAGATAAAGCAAGACCTGTAGCAGACAAAGGACTAAAGACAGTTAGATAAATAGTAAACCGGTTTAATACCGTCACTAAAACAACATAAATTATAAATACAATTTGCAGGGCGTTTTCAATTCAGTAGCTTTATAAATTGCCTTTCAATAAATAAAAAACTCATTTGCCTAACCGGCGTTAATAATTACTATGGAATCAAAACGTCAACAAAAGTTTGCCGGAGTAATCCAACAGGATCTGGCAGCTATATTTCAACGCGAGGGTATGAATTATCTGCCACATACATTGGTTACAATTACTAAAGTTAGGGTAACGCCCGATTTAGCTATAGCACGTGTGTTTCTGAGCTTTTTTAACAATACCAATGGCCAGTTGGCGTTGCAAACCATAAAATCGCACGCGTCAGAAATAAGGTATAAACTAGGTGCCCGCATTAAAGACCAGGTAAGGATAATTCCACAACTTGAATTTTTCATTGACGATACCAGCGAATACGTTGAACGTATGGATAAAATATTTGACAAAATAAGCAAGGAAGAGCGTCAGCCGGATACCGAAGACAACTAAGCTTTTATGGATGCTACCGCAGCATTAGCAGCTTATACAAAAAACCATCGGCCACAGATAGGCAAAGTGGTGGATTATAACCCTGTACATGACCGGCTTTACCCGCTTGATCTTACATCTGCCAATACCGAATTAACCGGCGACCTGGTCGCCGATACAGCAGCTTTCAGCAATTGGATAACCCAAAAGCTTGCCGATAACCAATGCCGCTATGGCATTGGCGGCTACATGGAACACCGTACCATTTATACCCGCAGTACTTTGTTTGATACCAAAGACGAACCCCGCCGGCTACACCTGGGTGTAGATATTTGGGGTAATGCAGGGATACCCATTTATGCTTTTTTAGCCGGAAAAGTTCACAGCTTTGCTGATAATAATCATCATGGCGATTATGGCCCAACTATCATCCTGCAGCACAATCTGGATGGTTTAATTTTGTTTAGTTTGTACGGACATTTAAGCAGAGCAAACCTCGCCGGGCTGAAAGTAGGGCAGCATATAAACCTGAACCAACAAATAGCCACCCTAGGCACTGCTCAGGAAAATGGTAACTGGCCGCCGCACCTGCACTTTCAGTTAATGTTTGATATTGGCGATAATTATGGAGATTATCCGGGTGTAGGCAAGTATTCCGAAAAAGAGAAATATCTGCAAAACATACCCAACCCGGAATTGATATTGCAGTTTTCTCAATCTGTTACTTCTTTTTAATAAGATAACTGGCTGATATATAATTTATACTCCATTTCTTTTTATCATACTTAGCAAAATTTAGCTTTTTAATATTTAGCATAACCTTAAACTTAGCGGTTTCATTTATAAATATCAATTTATTATCTGGCAATATATATGTATTGGATTGTCCGTTTATCTTAACCTGTGTGTAAGATTTAAGAGCTTTTGGCGAGGCTAAACTATCAAGCTGCGATGCTATATCAAAAGAAAAGATACTGTTGTCTATATTCAAAGAATAAACACCCTTTATAGGCTGCATTTTTTCAACGCTTACACCAGCCATGTTATAGCTTAATGTATCATTCGTTATACTTTCATCAATAACATAATCATATCCTTTAACCATAGTTAATGCATCATTGGCCACTTTAAAACTATAATCGGTAAATATATTTGCAGCAACTGCATTATCATCATCATACTCGCTATAGTAACCTGAGAATTTATTGAGCCCTAAACGGCTTTTTGCCCAGTTTAACTTATCATTTCTTAATTGATAATTAGTTATCCTTTGATTATTGTTATTCTTAACAGAGGCCAATGAATCACTAACCTTGTTTAAATCTTCATTAAAATAAGGCTGAAGAGAGGAAAGATCATGCTTAGTTATTAAGTAATTTAAAGTTGCAACTGCATGCCCCGCTTCTTTCTTCTTTATTTTTGTGCTGTCAACCTGTAAAAGCTTACCATTTTTAAAAGCATTATTCTTTTTAAATGTCTCAACCAGCACCCGTCTTTGAGAGTACAACGAAACCGAGAAAGCGCTTTGAGGTCCGTAGATGGATAAAAGGGTCAAAATAGAAAGCGATATAGGTATTAATTTAATGTTTTGCTTCTTGGCTATTAAAAAATATACAGTAATGAGCAATAACCAGCAGGCCAATAAAACTAAAAAATACCGCATCTCTGTTATCCCATAACGGAATATTCTTGTGCCTGCGGCTGTAAAAAGCAATATAAGCAACGATATCAGTAAAATAAAAGCTTCGGGCATACGTTTTAAGCCACTTGTTTTCATCCTGCTCACGCACGGGGTAAACTAACAGAAGTGATAGTATGCCAAAAACCGCATAACCCAAAATTAAGTGCGAAACCAGCCCCTTCGGCAATTCCCATTGAATAAAAATCTTTATTTCATAAGCCAGCAGTATAACTACGTAAACTGTTGCCAGGGGTATTAGTACATATTGTGTAAAAATTTTAATCCTTTTGGATAACTAAAGTCACTATCCAAAGCCTGTATATCGGCAGGGACTCCGGCAAGGAAAAACAAAGTACTGAACATGCCAACTATCCATGTAAAAAGGATAGAAAAAGTATCCCATTCAAACTTAAAATTAAACAGGAAGTTCATGGCACCTATAGCTGCAGCCAAACCCAGAAATAAAACCGCGCTATATAGGGCCCCGGTTAAAAACCTCAAAAAAAGCGTTTTATTAAATTGCCAAAAGCCCTGTATACTGTCCGGTGCCGTAAAAGCTGCATAGGCAACTAATAAATGGAACGTTAAGCTAAACAGAAAAAATTTAATATAGTCTGACGAATGTTCACCCGGGTTCAATAAAAAAAGCAGCGAAATGACAACTAAAGCGGCACTTAGTTTTATCAATAGTTTTTTAGCCCCTGTTATATTTTTACTTTCTGTAAACAATGTTGCCGATAAGCTTAACAGAAAACCCAGGTTAGCTATCATCATTACCCGCAGGCACCAGTTCTCGTTAACACGTTGCAGGTATGAAAGTTCTATTATAACTGTACCGGCTATGGTTCCGGCCAATGCAAATAACACTTCTAAAGGAAAACGACGGATAGTTACAAGCGCGTTTTCGGCCAGGTTTTTTAACGATGGAAATTGCATTTAAATAGGTTTAGTTAGACTAATGTAACAATTAATAGATAAATACTTATCAGTATTACATAGCCAATTGCATTTTACACATTAGTGCTTATATTTGCCCTCGCAAAAAAACTTCATTTTAATAAATATAATGAGAGAAATACAATTCAGGGAAGCGCTAAGGGAAGCCATGCAGGAAGAAATGCGCAAGGATGACAAAATATACTTAATGGGCGAAGAAGTTGCCGAATATAACGGTGCTTACAAAGTTAGCCAGGGTATGCTTGATGAATTTGGCGCTAAACGTATTATAGATACGCCGATCTCTGAATTAGGATTTGCCGGCATAGGTATAGGTTCAGCAATGAACGGCCTGCGTCCCATTATCGAATTCATGACTTTTAACTTCTCGTTAGTAGCTATTGACCAAATTATTAACGGCGCAGCTAAGATCATGTCAATGAGCGGTGGCCAGTTCTCTGTGCCTATCGTATTCCGCGGCCCAACAGGTAACGCGGGTATGTTAAGCTCACAGCACAGTCAATGTTTTGAGAACTGGTATGCAAACTGCCCGGGCTTAAAGGTAGTAGTACCATCAAACCCTTATGATGCAAAAGGTTTATTAAAATCGGCCATTCTTGATCCTGACCCGGTTATTTTTATGGAGTCGGAATTAATGTATGGTGATAAAGGCGAAGTGCCTGAAGAAACTTATTACATTGAAATAGGTAAAGCAAACGTAACCAAAAAAGGATCAGACGTTACCTTAGTAGGCTTTGGTAAGATCATGAAAGTGGTTAATGCAGCTGCTGCCGAATTAGAGAAAGAAGGTATCCACGCTGAAGTAATTGACTTACGTACAGTGCGCCCTATTGATTATGATACCGTTATCAACTCTGTTAAAAAAACTAACCGTTTGGTAATTATTGAAGAAAGCTGGCCGTTAGGTTCAATTGCTACGGAGATAGCTTTTAAAGTACAAAAAGATGCATTTGATTATTTAGATGCTCCTATACTGCGCATAACAGGTGGTGATGTTCCATTGCCTTACGCTCCAACATTAATACAAGAATACCTACCAAATCCTGAGCGGGTTATTAAAGCGGTTAAAGAAGTATTATACGTTACTAAATAATTAAACTGTTTAGATATTTGAAAGCCCCGGTTAAACCGGGGCTTTTTTGTTTTAATGCATATTTATGTTGGCGCTACCCTCATCATTAGGCTTATGCACCAATACGGCTACACATTTATCTAAGCCGGGGTCAATCTCAAAAAAAATACCTTTAGCTACATCGCTGTAAACATCAATCGGCTTGCCTTTTTCTTTATAGCTATTAGCTTTTTTTAGCGTATAATACTTACGAATTTGGCTAAGCGTACTGCCGCAGCCAATACTTTCGGCGGTCCTAAAAAAAGGAGATGTTACCAGTATTTTACGTACATGCTGAAGCTCCTCATTATTGCCATTGTAATTATGACGGGCAAAAATGCTGGTTTTGTACCCGGCTTTGTTATGATTGTCATACCAAACA
Organism: Mucilaginibacter sp.; assembly: GCA_028288315.1. Lineage (GTDB taxonomy): Bacteria > Bacteroidota > Bacteroidia > Sphingobacteriales > Sphingobacteriaceae > Mucilaginibacter. The sequence goes on along the minus strand of JAQBNY010000275.1, from coordinate 3,021 downwards.
GCCAGCGAACTACCCATCGCAGCGTCTGAACTATCCGGGCGGCCAAGCGTGTTAAATACATCTTCCATACTTTCATTAACCTTTGCTTGCCCAATACTTTTACCGGGAATGATTAGCTGCTTCGCCGTAATAGGTTTCCCCTTTAATGGGTTAGCCTCTTCGGTTTTCAAAATGAGTGCTGTATCTGTTGATTTAAGCGCTCCCATATTATTCGGCGCGGTGGGCTTGTGTCCGCACTGCAGGGAAGAAACCGTTAATATAGGTATGATTAAATATTTTGAAATCTCCATGTCTGTAACAATTTATCTGATTAACAGTTGATACATATAACCCAAAACAGGGTATATTGTTAGCAAAATTAATGAACACCAAAGGTCAACAGGTTATACAGCAGTGGTACAAGCAAAAGCGGTGGAAGCAGTTTCCGTTTCAAAAAGAAATGGAAAGTGTTTACCTGTCTGGCTATTCGGGTTTACTAAATGCGCCTACCGGAAGCGGTAAAACATTTGCCCTCTTTCTTCCCTTTTTGGCAGATTATATCAATAAACACCCTGATACCTACACCACCCAAAAGAATAACGGCCTGCTGATGTTATGGATTACACCCTTACGTGCTTTAACCAACGATATCCGCAAAGCCATGCAAGAAGTATGCGACGAGCTGGGCATTCCCTGGCGCATCATGACCCGTACCGGCGATACATCCGCAGCTGAAAAAGCCGCGCTAAAAAAGAAGCTTCCCGAAGTACTCCTCACAACTCCCGAAAGTCTGCATTTGATGCTGGCACAAAAAGAATATCCAAAAGTATTCCAGGGGCTGCAGGTTGTTGTGTGTGACGAGTGGCATGAATTGCTCGGTACAAAAAGAGGCGTGCAGGTAGAGCTGGGACTTTCCCGGCTTAAGGCCCTTTCTTCAGTTGGCAGTTCTCAGTTTACAGTCGAAAGTAAACAATTGGCAGAAAAAAAGACTATTCAGCAAACTGCAAATCATGAATTGCAAGCTGAAAACTGCCAACTGCGTATCTGGGGTATATCCGCTACCATTGGCAATTTGGAACAAGCCGCGGAGGTTTTGTTAGGTAACAACTTCCCGCCTGAGCAAATTAAAATGGTGAGGGCTGATGTTGATAAGAAGCTGGTGATCCAATCCATAATCCCTGAAAATATTGAGAATTACTCATGGGCCGGGCATATAGGTGTAAAGCTGTTGCCACAGGTGATGGAAATAGTTAAAAAGAGCAAAACTACCCTCATATTTACTAATACTCGCTCGCAGGCAGAGATATGGTACCATGCTATTATAGATAACTACCCGGAGTATGCCGGTATTATGGCCATGCACCACGGATCATTGGACAACGAATTGCGCAACTGGGTAGAACAGGCCCTGCATGCCGAAGCCTTAAAGGTTGTAGTATGCACATCCAGTTTGGATTTGGGGGTTGATTTTAGACCCGTGGATACCGTTGTACAGGTGGGCAGCCCTAAAGGGGTGGCACGTTTTATGCAACGCGCAGGCAGGAGCGGTCACCATCCGGGGGCTATCTCAAAAGCGTATTACGTGCCCACCCATTCACTTGAATTATTGGAGGGCGCTGCATTAAAGCAAGCCATTAAGCAAGGCGTATTTGAAAGCCGTGACCCTATGCTGCTGACTATGGATGTGCTGATACAGTTTATGGTTACACTGGCGGTATCAGATGGCTTTAGGGCCGATGAATTGTTTAATGAAGTAAAATCAACCTTTGCCTTTGCTGATCTTCGTCGCGATGAATTTAATCAGCTACTTGATTTTATTACAAATGGCGGTAAAACGCTGGCCCAGTATGATGAATTTTTAAAAGTAGAGATAGAGAATGGTCTGTTTAAGGTAAATAGCAGGCGCGTAGCCATGCGGCACCGCTTAAGTATTGGCACTATTACCAGCGACCTCAGTATTAGAGTAAAATGGTTAAGCGGAGGTAGTTTAGGCACGCTGGAAGAAAGCTTTATAGCCAAGCTAAAACCTGGTAACACCTTTTGGTTTGCCGGCCGTAGTCTGGAGTTTATTAAGGTAAAGGAGATGACGGCTTACGTCAAAAAATCAAAAGCCACCAAGGGATTAATACCAAGCTGGAATGGCGGGCGGATGCCGCTTTCATCACAACTATCAGCAGTTTTTAGAGATAAACTTGATGAGGTAGCTCATGGCATTGAAACGGATGAAGAGGTTATAGCTTTAAAACCTTTGTTTGATTTGCAGGCCGAACTTTCACACCTGCCCCAAAGTCATGAGTTTTTGATAGAATCTTTTAAATCACGCGAGGGGCATCATCTGATATTCTACCCTTTTGAAGGGAGGTTGGTGCATGAGGGAATGGCATCTCTCCTTGCCTATCGTATTTCCAAAATAAAATCTGCCAGCTTCTCCATCGCCATGAATGATTATGGTTTTGAGCTACTAACCGATGAAGACATTCCTATTGAACAAGCTTTAGAAGATGTCACGTTCTTTTCTATTGATAACCTTATAGATGACATTCAGCATAGTCTGAACGCCAATGAAATGGCCCGCCGCAAGTTTAGGGACATTGCCCACATCGGCGGACTGGTTTTTACCGGCTATCCCGGCCAGCAGGTAAAGAATAAGCACTTGCAGGCATCTACATCATTGCTATTTGACGTATTTAATGAATACGAGCCCGATAATTTACTGGTACGGCAAGCATATAACGAAGCATTGGCTTTTCAGTTAGAAGAGTTCCGTTTACGGGCAGCATTACAACGTATTGCCAGTCAGAGCATCATCCTGAAAACCATAGAGCGCCCAACACCTTTCGCTTTCCCAATTATGGTTGACAGTCTGGGCCGTGAACGTTTAACCACCGAAACTATGGAAGAACGGATCTCTAAAATGGCTCGCCGCTATAGCGCCGATGGCGCAGCAGAAACTATTACACCACGCCCCCGCAAAATAGGAATCGTTAGAAAAAAAGGGCTTTAGCCCCTCGGCAATATTTATAATTGCTACTTCAACAGATA
>JAQBNY010000213.1 GCA_028288315.1 Mucilaginibacter sp. | reverse complement strand
AAAGCATTACCCGTTTGTTATTGCCGCTATCTATTGTTGTAGCGCTTATATTAACCTTTAATGGCACGCCAAGCAGTTACGCCGGTAAAGATCAGTTCATATCCTTACAGGGCGATACAGTACACGTGTCACGCGGTCCGGCTGCACAAATGATCGCCATAAAACATCTTGGTACAAACGGTGGCGGTTGGTTCGGTGCAAACTCCGCCCATCCGCTTGAAAATCCTAACTACCTCACTAATATGGTTGAGATAGTTTCCCAAATGATTATTCCTATGGCAATGATCATAGCATTTGGCTATTTCATTCGTCGCAAAAAATTGGGCTGGATAATTTTCGGAGTTATGACGGTGGGTATGTTCATGCTGATGATACCATCCATAAGCAGCGAACTTGGCGGCAGCAGCGCTATAGCCAAAATGGGCATAACACAAGCCACCGGTGCTATGGAAGGCAAAGAGGTTCGTTTCGGGCCTGCTGCGACCGCATATTGGAGTACGCTCACAACAATAACATCCACAGGATCAGTAAATGGTATGCATGACAGCACCATGCCGCTTACGGGCTTATGGGAGCTTTTAGCCATGATGATCAACGGATTCTTTGGGGGCTGCGGTGTAGGTATATTGAATTACTTCATCTATCTGATCATAGCGGTATTTATATCCGGTTTAATGGTTGGTAGAACCCCTGAGTTTTTGGGCCATAAGGTTGAGGCACGTGAAGTAAAAATAGCGGCGCTTATTACCCTGTTAAGTCCGTTTCTGATTATGGCGGGCACTGCGCTGGCCAGTTTTGTGTTTGTTAATCACGGCAATGCCGACTGGGCCGTTAAGCCGTCTGCATGGCTGAATAACCCTGGCTTTCACGGTTTCTCAGAAATGCTTTACGAGTACACTTCAGCAAATGCCAACAACGGCTCCGGCTTTGAAGGTTTGGGCGATAATAACATTTGGTGGAACGTATCAACCGGTGTCGTGCTGATTCTGGGCAGGTTCCTGCCGATCATTGGCCCGGTGGCTATTGCAGGCTTGCTGGCTCAAAAGAAATACATTCCTGAATCAGCCGGAACGCTCAAGACTGACACTGTAACTTTCGGTTTAATGACGTTTGCAGTAATACTTGTTTTGAACGCATTATCGTACTTCCCTGCTTTGGCTTTGGGCCCTATCGCAGAGTTCTTTTCAATGCCTAAGTAATCTATATCATGACAAAAAAATCAAATAAATTATTCGAACCTGCTTTAGTGCAAACCGCACTTAAACAGTCGTTCATAAAACTTAACCCTAAGGTAATGCTTCGTAACCCGGTAATGTTTACCGTTGAAGTAGGTACTGCTATTATGCTTTACATGAGCGTTTACAGCTTTTTGCATACCGGCCAGGGATCATTCGCTTATAACCTTATTATATTCATTGTACTGTTATTAACCTTGTTGTTTGCCAATTTTGCCGAGGCCATTGCCGAAGCCCGCGGTAAAGCGCAGGCAGATAGCTTGCGCAAAACCCGCGAAGAAACGCCTGCCAACGTTTTGCAAAGCGATGGAATTATCATCACCAAATCATCTAACGAGTTAAGAAAAGGCGACGTATTTGTTTGCGAGGCTGGTGATACCATCCCAACCGATGGCGAGATTATTGAAGGTTTGGCTACTATAGATGAATCAGCTATAACAGGAGAGTCTGCCCCGGTTATTAGGGAAGCAGGTGGTGATAAGTCGTCAGTAACAGGTGGTACAAAAATACTGTCAGATAGGATAAAAGTGATAGTAACCACCGAGCCCGGCGAAAGCTTCCTGGATAAAATGATAGCATTGGTAGAAGGTGCATCACGTCAGAAAACGCCTAACGAAATAGCGCTGACTATCCTGCTGGCCAGTTTCACGCTGATATTTATTATTGTGTGTGTTACGCTTAAACCCTTTGCCGATTATGCCAATACCCCCATCACAATAGCCGCGTTGATTTCCTTGTTCGTTTGCTTAATCCCCACAACTATCGGTGGCCTTTTATCGGCCATTGGTATTGCGGGGATGGACAGGGCATTACGCGCTAACGTGATAACCAAATCTGGTAAAGCGGTTGAAACTGCTGGCGATATTGATGTATTGCTTTTAGATAAAACCGGTACCATTACTATTGGTAACCGTAAAGCCACTCAATTTTGGCCAGCCCCCGGCGTACTGCCCGATGATTTGGTAAAAGCCGCGGTATTATCTTCATTGGCCGATGAAACGCCCGAAGGTAAATCAATTATTGAACTGGCACAGCAAAGCAATATGCGTATTTCAATGACTGCACCGCAGGGTGCTGAGTTCATAAAGTTTACAGCCGAAACCCGTTCAAGCGGTATCAATACTGCTGATGGCTTACGGATCAGAAAAGGTGCTTTTGATTCCATACGCAACCTGTCAGTAAACGCGGGCAATAAATTCTCTGCTGATGTAGAAGAGCGTGTAAGAATTATTGCATCAAACGGTGGTACTCCGCTTGTAGTTTCACAAAATGAAGTTGTTTTGGGTACTATTGAATTGCAGGACATTATTAAACCAGGCATTGCCGAACGGTTTGAGCGCCTGCGTAAAATGGGTATAAAAACAGTAATGGTAACCGGCGATAACCCGCTTACCGCCAAATTTATTGCAGAAAAAGCTGGCGTTGATGATTTTATTGCCGAGGCCAAGCCCGAGGATAAAATGAATTATATTAAGCATGAGCAGCAGAACGGCCGTCTGGTAGCCATGATGGGCGACGGAACAAACGATGCGCCTGCCCTTGCCCAGGCAGATGTAGGTGTGGCCATGAACAGCGGTACACAAGCTGCCAAAGAAGCCGGTAACATGGTGGATTTGGATAACGACCCAACCAAGCTGATAGAGATAGTGGAGATAGGTAAACAATTATTGATTACACGTGGTACACTAACAACCTTCTCTATAGCTAATGACGTGGCTAAATACTTTGCTATTGTTCCGGCATTGTTTATAGCCTCCATTCCGGCATTACAGGCCATAAATGTTATGCACCTGCACAGCCCCGAGAGCGCTATTCTATCCGCAGTAATATTTAACGCTATCATTATCCCTATGCTGATACCACTGGCGCTTAAAGGTGTGGAATATAAGCCGATTGGTGCAAGCGCACTGCTTCGCCGCAATTTGCTCATATATGGTTTGGGCGGTGTTATAGCGCCATTCATCGGCATCAAATTAATTGACCTGCTTATTTCATTATTCTTTTAATAATAACAATCATGAAAACTAACATTTTAAAATCCATACGTATTACACTGGTATTAACCGTAATACTATGCGTGATATACCCGGTACTGATATCCTTTGCGGGTAAATTATCAAAGGGCCAGGGCAATGGCGAAACCATTGTGGTAAACGGCAAGGTGGTTGGTTATGCCAACATAGGCCAAAGCTTTACCCAGCCAAAATATTTCTGGGGCAGGCCATCTGCAGTAGGATACAATGCGGCCGGATCTGCAGGCTCAAACAAGGGCCCCAGTAATCCTGATTATTTAAAAGAGGTGAACAGCCGAATTGATACCTTATTAAAATATCACCCATATCTGAAACGTGCTGATATCCCGGCCGAAATGGTAACCGCATCAGGTAGTGGCTTGGATCCGGATATCTCGCCTGATGCTGCAAAAATACAGATCAAACGTATTGCTGATAACCGCAAACTATCTGTACAGCAAGTTACCGATTTAGTTACAACACATATTGAAGCACCGCTTTTAGGCCTGTTTGGCCCGGCAAAAGTGAACGTGTTAAAATTGAATGTAGCGCTTGATGCGTTGAAAAAGTAAACGACTATTCACATGAAAGCCACGAGCTTTGCTGTGGCTTTCATTATCAAACTAACAATGAAAGTATTTCTACTAATTTTTTTGCTCGTATCTGCGGCAATTACGGTGTGGGCACAGGACACAACCAGTACGGGGAAATTAACCATTAGTGGGTATGCGGAATTGTATTACAGTTATGATTTTAATAAACCTGCTGACCATAATCGTCCGCCCTTTGTATATTCTTACAATCGGCACAATGAAGTGAATCTTAATCTCGGGTTTATTAAAGCTGCATATACTAATAATAACATCCGTGCGAATCTGGCATTGATGGCAGGTACATACACCAATGCCAACCTCGCTGCAGAGTCAGGTGTTTTAAAAAATATTTTTGAAGCCAATGCGGGCATTAAACTTACAAAAAAGGCAGATTTGTGGCTTGATGCAGGGATATTTGCTTCTCATATAGGCTTTGAGAGTGCGATAGGTAAGGATTGTTGGGTACTGACCCGGGGTATTGTATCTGATAATACACCTTATTATGAAGCCGGCGCCAAACTTACCTATACGACTCCGGATGGTAAATTAACCGCTACGGGCTTATACCTCAACGGATGGCAAAGAATTCAACGGATAGATGGGAATAACAAACCGGCCGGCGGTTTGCAATTAACGTGGAAACCTTCTTCAGACTTAACTTTTAATTACAGTAATTATTTAGGTTCAGAAGGGCCGGATTCGGTTGGTGTAAAACGTTTTTATCATAACTTCTATGCCATAGTTCAGGTTACCGATAAGTTTGGCGTAACAGCCGGCATTGATTATGGAACGCAGCAGATCTCGAAAGAAAATCATAAAACAAACCACATCATCTCACCTGTAGCCATTGCCCGGTACCAGTTAGCAACTAAATGGGCCGTTGCTGGAAGGGTGGAATATTACCAGGATAAAAACGGTATTTTCATCAGCACTGGCACACCTAATGGGTTTAAAACTACAGGCTACTCGTTAAACGTTGATTATATACCCTTTCCAAATGCAGTTATAAGGATAGAAGGAAAAACCTATTCCAGTAAGGACGAGATTTTTATAAAAGGTAATAGCCTAACTACCAATAGTCCTTTACTCACTACAAGTTTGGCCGTCTCATTTTAAACTAACCATGGCGGAAAAAACTAACGATTCAGTAAAGACCTTTGTAGAGCTCGTAAAAAAATCCAGGAGAGGTAAATTCAAGATCTATATCGGAATGAGCGCCGGGGTGCCTGCTTACTCATGGTTTTCAGTTTTGGATTAATCTTCCTTCAAAGAATAAAGCTGAGCCGTCCGAGTATGTTCCTGTACAGGCAAATGAAGTTCCACAGCAAATGTTGAGCGATAAAAGAGGGTGGATCAAAGTAATTGCAGAAGAATACGGAAATCTGGTTTGAAAAATACCAAATTATTCCAAGCAGTTTTTATATCACATTCATCCATATTTGGGGCTGCCGGTGTAACGAAATAAATGAAGGGTTGTGATTAGGGTTATGTTAATGCCGTAGTTAATGTTCCTGCTAATAGTTATTTGCCGGATTGCGTCAAAAAAACGGTTTTGTCCCCTAAGATTTTATGTTTTGCCCCCCATAGGTTTAACGCAACTGTTTTAAATTTGGTTAATAACACTGTTATTAAACCAGATACCAATTATGATCAAGCGAAGTTCAATTTTTTATGCACTGCTAAGTGCATGTTTGTTATGTGTGCCTTTTTTCATATCAGGGTTTACCCATGGAGAGGACAAAATAAAGTGGGAACAACTTTTTAATGGCAAAGATCTTAAAGACTGGCAGATAAAAATAAAAGACCATGATCTGAATGATAACTTTGGAAATACATTCCGTATAGTGGATGGTAAAATTCAGGTGAATTATGACCACTACTCGAAATTTGATAACCAATATGGACACCTTTTCTATAGAAAGCCGTTTTCATACTACCTCATTGGTGTAGAGTACCGGTTTACAGGAAACCAGGTGGAAGGTGGGCCAGGATGGGCTTTCCGAAACAGCGGTATAATGATCCATGGCCAGGCCCCTGGCACCATGACCAAAGGCCAGGATTTCCCTAACTCCATAGAAGTGCAATTATTGGGCGGAAGTGGTAAGGGTAAACGCTCAACAGCTAATGTTTGTACGCCCGGCACCCAGTATGTAATGAATAATTCGGTAGTGAAAAATCATTGCATGGATTCAAATTCACCTACTTTTAATGGCGACCAATGGGTTAGGGTAGAGGTGTTGGTATTGGGCGACTCATTGGTAGTTCATTATGTGAACGGAGAAGAGGTGCTGCGTTATCAAAGGCCGCAAACAGATCCGGTTGATGGGAAAGAAGAAGGTAAACTGCTTAAAAGCGGAACTATATCTTTGCAAAGCGAAAGCCACCCGGTTGAATTTAGAAAAGTAGAAATTGTTAATTTAGAAAAGTATGCCGCTGACCTTAAAAAACTGGCAGTGGTTGTTCAAGAATTAACATCAGAAAAGCGCATCCCTAAACAATAACTGCTACCATAAAGCATCTACATGTTTGTAACTGTTTATTAGCATCAATTATATCTACCTTGCCATTTATCTTTAAAACCTATAAACCAATAATAGAATAAGAGTTATGTTGAAATTTTCCTTCACCCTGTTTTTTGTAGTTTTATTTTTAGTAATATATAAATATTATGGGATCAATGATCAAAGCGATCTTAAATCCCCTACAACCAGTGATTCTTCACTAACCCACATACAAAAAGCGCCCAAAGGTATTTTAAAAGCCGCCAATTGGCCCGATGGCTTAACTGTAACCACATATGCAAGCCCCGAGCTTACTCCAAGTCCGGCTTGCCTGGCTGCGGCCCCCACAGGCGAAGTATATGTTGGTGTTGATATGATGGGATCGCTGGGTAAAGCGCCTGGAAAGGGCCGGATTTTAAGGCTTGTTGATAAAGATAACGACGGTAAGATAGATGAGCATACGGAATTTGCCAGGGTAGATAATCCGAGAGGTATTCTGGTAAAGGGCGACCAGGTTTTTGTATTGCATACTATATTTTCTACAGAAACAAGTAAAGCAACCGGTATGGACCTGGTTGTTTTTGAAGATAAAGATCATGACGGAGTTGCAGATGGTCCTTCCAAGCCATTGATACAGCATATCAGTAATCCTAATATGCTGGCTGAGCGCGGAACCGACCATGCAACCAATGGTATTCGTATGGGTATTGATGGTTGGATATATATTGCTGTTGGCGATTTCGGTTTTCATGATGCAATTGACCGCAGCGGCAAAAAACTGACCATGCTGGGCGGCGGTATCGTTAGGGTAAGGCCTGATGGAACAGAGATGGAAATATATTCTCACGGCATGCGGAATATCTATGATGTAGCTATAGACCCGTACATGAATATTTTTACAAGAGATAATACCAATGATGGCGGCGGCTGGAACATCCGTTTTTCTCATCAAATACAGTCTGGTGAGTATGGTTACCCAATGTTATTTCAAAATTTTACGGATGAAATACTACCTGCTTTGGCTGATCTCGGCGGAGGTTCAGGTACCGGTGCGTTATATATGGACGAATCGACCTGGCCTGACAAATATAACCATGTGCCAATGATGGCAGATTGGGGAAGGAACGAGCTATACATTCATCGTATTGTTGCAGACGGCGCAAGCTTTAAGCAGCAGCAGGAAGATTTTATACAATTACCCCAAATCACAGATCTGGATATAGATGGGTCAGGAAGGCTTTATCTTTCAGCCTGGGATGGTGCAGGTTACTCCGGCGATCCTTCCAAAGGCTATGTGATTAGGGCAGTTCCTGCCAACTGGACCTATAAAGCGTTTCCTGATCTGAAAAAAGCATCTGTAAAGGATTTAGCTAACGTGTTTACATCAGGTAGTGCCGTTGCACGATTAAATGCATCGCAAGAGTTGCTTACACGGCCAACTGCAGAAGCCGGCGAGGCAACACTTAATATAGCATCAGATGCCAAACTGCCACTATATGCCCGTGTGGCTGGCATGTATACTTATGCACAATTAAAAGGCGAGGACGCAATTCCGGCTTTATTGAAGCTATCAAAAGACAAGGATCTACACGAATTTACATTGAGAACTTTAACCGACAGAAAGGCTTATCTGAAGGCTGTTCCTACAGAACCATTTATAAAAGCGCTTAAAGATCCGTCGCCACGTGTACAGGCGGCGGCAATTATAGGCCTGGGGCGTCTTGGACGGTTAGAGACCGCTAAAGCACTGTTGCAAACAAGCGTGCCTGCATCTTTTGCCGCTCCGGCAAAAGGTACAGAAGGACCGCATGCTCAACCAAATTCAGCTATTATACCGGCTCACTTAGCCGTTAGGGCCTTAGTAAGCCTAAATGCGGTAAACGACTGTGTAAATGCTATCGGAACAACGAACTCTACTTTAGCGCTTTGGGCCTTACGATACATGCATGATACCAAAGCTGTTGACGGATTGATAGCCGCCTACAAACAAACAAAAAACGAAAAATTAAAAAAACAGATACTTACAACACTTGCCAGGCTTTATAAAGAAGAGGCACCTTACGACGGATCGTGGTGGTGGAGCACCCGTCCGGATTCGCACGGACCATACTATAAAGCAGTAACCTGGGAATCATCTCCGCGAATTAAGGCATTTCTGACCAGCGAAAGAGCGAAAGCTTCTGTTAGCGGCAAACAATTTTATGCTGATCTAAATGCCCGCAATCGAATGGATATTGCCACATTTGGCGGTGAAGAAAAGGTTGCCGTTGTTAAAGAGGCCAAGATTGATTTAGAGAAAATAAGAAATAAAAAAGGACAGATCGGTAAATCATCTATTGAGGATGTAATGCTGGCGATAGCAAAAATTAAAGGGGATTCTTTCAAAGGAAAGGCTCTTTTTGCCCAGCAAGGCTGTATTGCTTGCCACAGCACTAAAAAGGGTGAAAAGTTGAAAGGGCCTTTCATGGGCCAGATAGGTTCAATAATGACACGCCAACAAATTGCTGAATCAATTCTCAAACCCAGTGCTTCCATTTCGCAAGGTTTTGCAACAGTAATGATTACAGCTAAAGGAAATAAAACTTATATGGGTTTTGTAACGGAAGAATCTGCACAGCGAATTGTAATGAGAAACATTGTTGGCGATGTAATCACCGTAAAAACTGCTGATATTATAGCACGTAAAGAATTGAAAACATCGATGATGCCGACTGGCCTTGCCAACGCATTGTCATATGACGAATTTGCTTCACTCATTACCTTTCTGTCACAGCAAAAAAATTAACAATTAGTTCAATTGTTAACACTGGTTGTATTAAGAATTGTATGAACGTTTAACAGTAATTATTATCGGCAGCTAATTGAGAAATTTCTTAGTTAATGAAAGCTGCCGGTAATATTTTGAATTAATTAATACCAATGGAATTTGATAAGCATCCAATGTATTCGGCGGTTCGCCCTCTTCCTTAAACCTACAAGGATTTTTAATGAAATTATAACTTGCAATTATACATTTCATTTTTAAAGTGAAAAAAATTACATTTGAATAGAGGGCATTCTGTATTTCAGAATCATTCTACCACCAATTTAAGCTAGTTATTAAATATTAATGAGAAAATTATTATTTACTCTGATAGGAGTGATAACCTTTTATTGTGCTTTTCCTCAAAGTATATTTACTAAAAAGATAATGAAATACTCATTGAAAGATGGGCTTTCTTTTGGTATAATTAATGGTATAACTCAAGATAAGAAGGGCTTTTTGTGGTTCGCTACAGGCGATGGTTTAAACCGTTTTGATGGTACAAATTTCAAAGTATTTAAATTTGAGCCTAACAATCCCCATAGCTTACCTAGCAATTATGTTCAAACAATATATAAGGATAAAGGAGGAGATATATGGGTATCATCAAGAAGAGGGATCTTTCAATTTGATACTAATAAAGAGCGTTTTACAAAACTTAGTCCTCCACATACTCATTCATTTTATTTAAATTCTGTAAACAGTATTTTTGAGAATAATAAAGATCAGCTATGGTTTTCATGTGGCAATGCAGGATTTACTTCTTATAATAAAAAAAGCAAACAGTTTAAATGTTATACTAAAAAAGATTTGCCAGGCGTGTCAGGCAATCTATTTATTAATGTTATTGAAGATAGTTATGGACTATTATGGGTGGGTACTCAGGATGGCGGACTCAATATTTTCAGCACAACAGGCGGAACAATATTAAAAAATTTAAATGATCAGTTCCCACTTACTGCGATTCCTCAGGGCCGCATTAATTGTATTTATGAAGATCATAATTATAATATCTGGATCGCTACAAGTAAAGGATTAGTACTTTATAATAGAAAAGAGAATAAATTCCATGTTTTTTTAGGCTCAAAGTATAAATTGAGAAGTAATTATTTTTATTCTCTGCTGGAGGACGATCATAAAAATCTACTTATTGGCTTACAGGATGGGGGATTATATACCATTAATCTTCCAATTGCTGAAAAATCCTCATATAACAATTTGACTATTGACCCGGTAAAATCAGAAGATAACTATAGTATCACGGCCCGTTCGGTCCAAACCTTATTTCAGGATATGGATAAAAATATTTGGGTCGGAACCTATGGTGATGGTATTTATATGCTCAGTAATGTTCCTGAAAATTTCAAGAAGTTTCAGAATAAATTAACAGATGCTTATGGTATTAGCTTTTTAAGATATTACGGCATGTGTGTGGATGATGAAGGTTACTTATGGCTAGGTACCGATGGCGATGGAATACACAAGAAGAAGGTAAATGGTGACATTGTGAAATATTATAGGGCAAACGGGCAAAAGGGCTCATTAACAGATAATGCCATACTTTGTGCATATAAAGACCATTCAAATACATTATGGTTTGGTTCTTATTCGCAAGGCCTTTTCCGATATGATAAAAAGACGGATTCCTTTACAAATTTCGTTCATAAGTCAAATGATCCGACAAGCATCAGTTTGAATGATGTTAGGGTGATACTTGAAGATTCAAAAAATAATTTGTGGATTGGAACAAATGGAGGTGGTTTAAGCTCATTACCCCAAGGTAGTAATAAGTTTGTTAACTATAATTCGCACAACAGTACGATTGCTCCCGATAATATTCGCGCGCTTTCTGAAGATAAATATGGAAATCTGTTTATAGGTACATATGCCTCTGGCTTAAAATATTTTATAAAAGCTCAAAATAAGTTTATTAATTATTTTACTCATGCACAAATTGAAAAGTTCCTTCGCAGCCAGGTTATATATGCTTTGTATTTAGATAAGGATGAAAATCTTTACATAGGTACAGAAGGAGATGGACTTGTTTTATATAACATAAAAAACAAAACGTTTAAACAATACACAGAGAAAGATGGATTGGCGAATAGTACAGTAAATGCAATACAAGAAGATGAAACGGGGCAAATTTGGATAAGCACCAATAAAGGCTTATCTCGAATTAACACTTATACAAATAAGATTATTAATTATGATAACTCTGACGGATTACAAGCGGGCCAGTTTAATCCAAGCTCATCAATGTATTGCAGTAAAAAAAAGTTTATGGTATTTGGCGGTACCGAAGGGTATAATATCTTTTATCCTGCTCAGGTCAAACAAAACCTCTTTAGACCCAAAGTTTTAATCACGGGCCTTCAGTTATTTGGTAAAGAGGTTGAAGTTGGTCAAAAAGACAGTATATTAAGTGAGGTAGTTGATGAATCAACCCAAATTACTTTAAAACCCAAACAATCGGTTTTCTCCATACAATATGTGGCGTTAAACTATGCTTATGCAGAAAAAAGTGAGTTTGCTTATAAACTGGTCGGATTGGAAAAAAATTGGAATTATGTAAAAAATCAAAAGTCAGTAACCTACCGTTATCTTCCGCCTGGTGATTATAAGTTTAAAGTTAAGGCAGCCAATCAGGATGGTATATGGTTTGACAATTACACAATCCTAAAGATCAAAATCCTGCCTCCCTGGTATAGAACATGGTGGGCGTTTTTTAGTTATTTCTTAATATTAACAACTTTAGTCTATTATTATTTGCTTTATCGCAGCAAGCAGGCTATGTTAAAATACGAAATAAAAATAGCACAGATATCTGCAGAGAAAGAGAAGGAACTAAACGAGCGAAAATTATCGTTTTTTACTAATATCTCCCACGAATTTAGAACACCACTTACTTTAATTATCAATCCTGTTAAAGAATTGCTATTTAATCCTGATGAAAAAGCTAAGGACATGAGCGATCTTCATATTGTGTATCGTAATGCACGCCGCTTGTTAAGCTTAGTTGACCAACTGTTATTGTTTAGAAAGGCGGAAAGCGGATCGGATAGGCTTAAAATTGTAAAATTAAACATAGTAAACTTGTGTAAGGAGGTCTTTTTATGTTTCAGTTATCAGGCAAAAAGTAAAAATATCCTTTTTGAATTTGTTTGCGAAACTAATACAATTGAGATATTTGCCGATAGGGAAAAAATAGAGATCGCTTTATTTAATTTAATATCAAATGCATTAAAGTTTACACCAAACAATGGTGAGGTAAACTGTTTCATTTCAGAAACAGAAGCTTTGGTCAACATTGAAATAAAAGATTCGGGATGTGGAATAGATGAGGCAGTAGGTGAGCAATTATTTAATAAATTTTATCAGGTACAAAACGAATTGCCGCTAAGTGGCGGATTTGGTATTGGCCTTTATCTTGTAAAGAAGTTTATTGAAAGTCATAAAGGTAATATCAGTTACCAAAGCCTAAACGGAGCAGGTACCATCTTTAAAATTAGCTTGTTAAAAGGGAAGGAGCATTTAAGCCCCAATTTTATATTTGAGGATGTTGTAGAAACCTCGGTTTTCTTAGATGAGCTTATTGAAACTTATGATGAGGTATCTAAAGAAAATAAAAAATTTAACCCGGTTAAAAGCAAAAAAAATGATCCCCTTAATTTAGAATCGAAATCTATGTTGATTGTGGATGATAATTCACAAATCAGGCAGTATTTAAAATCTATCTTTTCTGCGGATTTTGAAATTTTTGAAGCCCAAAACGGTTTTGAGGGACTTGATATGGTATACCAATTTTTGCCGGATATTATTATAAGTGATGTAATGATGGAAGGTTTAAGTGGTATAGAATTATGTAACAAGGTTAAAGAGGACCCTTCCTTAAATCATATCCCTGTTTTATTATTAACTGCAAGTTCATCTCCCGAAATTAAACTGAAAGGAATAGAAGGGGGAGCAGATGATTATATAAGCAAGCCATTTGAAAAAGAATTACTTGTTGCCCGTGTTAGCGGTATATTAAAGAGTAAAAATAACCTTCAAAAATATTTTTATAATGAAATTACTCTAAAGTCCAATGATTTGAAGATACCACCTGATTACAAAGAATTTTTGGCAGAATGTATTAAAATAGTTGAAGACAATTTAAAGGATAATGATTTTTGTATAAAAACATTGGCTGATAAGATAGGAATGAGTCATTCAAATCTTTATAAAAGAATCAGATCAATTTCAGGACAATCCGCCAACGAGTTTATACGGTTTATACGCCTCCGAAAAGCTGCTGAAATGTTTCTTAATACTGATTGCACCGTTTCTGAAGCTGCTTATAAAGTAGGTATTAATGACCCTAAGTATTTTAGGGAACAGTTTAGTAAACTGTTTGGACTGAATCCTTCGGAATATATAAAGAAATTCCGTGCCCCTTTTCACGCCCATATTACCCGGAATACGGTAAAGTTAAGGAATCGATGAATATCATTCTATAACTTTATAAATCACAGGTATCGTTTAAAAATCGTCCGGATTACCAATTACTCCCTTAATTTATAAGAATTTACCCCGCATTGGTCCTGTTGATTATACTCATCTTAGTGCTACCAATTATAATTGTAGCAAATACATTTATATTTTCTTGAAGCAAACGTCTTAATTGTTGTTAAGTATTTTAACACTGAATAATGCATTGAACTCTCAGTAGTTAACCGGACATGTTCCCGATAATTACTGAGTAACAAAGGTGCGATCAGGTGTTTTACTGGCACATGGTGGAAAAGTATTTTCTGGAGTTTGCTTATGTAATTGAACCAATTTAAATTTTATACATAACCTAACTATCAACATGAAGAAAAGTAAACCATGCTCCGTCCCGCCATAATGCACAGATCATAAAATGATTATCTTCTCAATTATCCCGCTTACAGCGTGCATTCAGTATTAATTTAATCTAAATAATCTATTATGGAATACAATTTACATAAAACTGTAAACTTGCTAAGGTTCTTAAAAGTAGTGCTGGGCCAAATATTAATTGCCTTAATATTTGTCAGTGTGTCTTTTGGTGCTGTAACAAATGATAAAAAAGCAAGGTTTACACCAATAAAGGGAGCGAAAAATAATAAAGTTGCTCCGATAAAAATTTCAGGAAATGTAACAGATCAGGTCACAGGTGAAAAGTTAATTGGAGTATCGGTAAAAGTCAAGGATACTAGTCAGGGGGCATTGACAGATGTAAACGGAAATTTTACGCTTACAGCTCCTGATAACGCTACCTTAGTTATATCCTATATTGGTTATAATACATTAGAGGTACCGGTAAGTGGTCATACTACCATAAATATTAAATTACAATCAGCATCAAAAGGCCTTAATGAAGTTATAGTTGTTGGTTATGGTACACAAAAGAAAGTAACTGTTACAGGTTCTGTAGCATCAGTTAAAGGAGCTGATCTTGAAAAGTCGCCCGCTGTTAACTTATCAAATAGCTTGGCCGGTCGCTTACCTGGCGTTACAGCGGTGCAAGCCAGTGGTGAACCGGGTTATGATGGTTCTGCTATCCGTATCCGTGGAACTAATAGTTTGGGTAACAATGATGCACTTGTCGTAATTGATGGTGTCCCAGACAGATCTGGAGGTTTAGAGCGTATAAATCCGGCCGATGTTGAAAGTATATCAGTTTTGAAAGACGCTTCTGCTGCAATCTATGGTTCGAGGGCAGCAAACGGAGTAATTTTGATTACTACTAAGCATGGTAAATCCGGACAAACAAAGCTGTCTTATGATTTTAACCAAGGATTTTCGCGGGCAACAGTCATACCAAAAATGGCTAATGCTGCTGAATATGCAACCATGAATAATGAACTGGTTTTATATAATCAGATTCCTGCGGCCGAGTGGTCTTCTGCATGGGCTGCTTTCAAACAAACCGGCAGTTATACACAACTAAATGGCGATGTAAAACTGGCAGCTTTCCAACCATTAGATATACAAAAATATAGTGATGGTTCAGATCCTCTTGGTCATCCTAATACTGATTGGTTTGGCACCACTTTAAAAAGCTGGTCACCACAAACCCGTCATAATGTTCAACTCACCGGAGGTTCAGAAAATGTCAAGTTCCTTACATCAATCGGATATACGAACCAGGATGGTTATTATAAAAATTCAGCAACAGGTTATAAGCAGTATGATCTGCGGATTAATCTTGATGCAAAAGTAAATAAGTACATTAATACAACTTTTGGGATAACCGGCCGTGAGGAAGCACGGAACTCTCCAACTCAAAGCGCACATGACATATTTAGAATGCTGATGCGTGGTAAGCCTACAGAACAAGAAGTGTGGCCTACCGGCGAACCAGGGCCGGATATTGAGAATGGTCAAAACCCGTATGTGATAACTACCAGTCAAACAGGCTATATAAAAGACAGGAGAGATTACTTTCAGACCAACGGAAAAGTTGAAATCTTGGTTCCAGGTATTGATGGCTTAAAACTGACAGGTACAGCCGCTGTAGATAAATTTATTCAGCGCAATAAAGCATGGTATACTCCATGGAGTTTATATTACTGGGATCATAAAACTTTTCAGGCCGATGGCATAACGCCAGTACTTACATCAAGTGTACGTTCCACTTTTACAGATCCCAGACTTTCTCAAAGTGATGAGAACAAGTTAAATGTATTGCTTAGCGGCTTTGTAAATTATGACAGGTCTTTTGGTGACCATACGCTCAATTTAATGGCCGCTGTGTCAAAGGAAACCATAAATGACGATTACTTTAGCGCCTACCGCAGATATTTTATTTCACCTGGTGTTGACCAGTTATTTGCCGGAGGAGATGCGGAAAAAACCAATTCAGGTGGTGCTTATGACCGGGCGCGTTTAAGCTATTTCGGACGGGTAGCTTATAATTATAAGCAAAAATACCTTGCAGAATTTTTATGGCGCTATGATGGGTCTTATATATTTCCAGAATCACATCGCTTTGGATTTTTCCCGGGGGTTTTGTTAGGATATAATATATCTCAGGAAAATTTTTGGAAGGATAATTTTAAAGCGATTAACTCCCTAAAGATACGCGGCTCTTATGGCCAAATGGGCGCTGAACCATATTATAATAATACATTGCAGGAATATCAATATTTATCTACTTATGGATTTAGTAGTTACATATTAAATAATCAGGTAACTAAATCATTATACGAAACACGTGTCCCTAACCCTAATTTTACTTGGGAGGTAGCTAATAATTATAATTTGGGTATTGAAGGTGAGCTATTTGACGGAAAAATAATTTTCGAAATGGATTACTTTTATAATAAACGAACTAAAATATTATGGCAAAAACAGGGCTCAACACCAGCAAGTACCGGTATAAGCAATCTTTTGCCACCAGAAAATATTGGAAAAGTAAATAATAAGGGCTGGGAATTTAAAGTAGGATATAACGGAAAGCTCAATGATTTTAGGTATAGCGTAAGTGTAAATGGAGGCTATGCAAAAAACAAAATCATCTTCCAGGATGAAGCGCCCGGTGCTCCCTCTTATCAGTTAGCAACCGGACATCCTATTGGTTCCCCTCTTCTGTATGTTTCTGATGGTGTTTTTAAAGATCAGGCAGCGATTGATGCCAATAAATTGGATTATACAGGCGTAACTCCTCAACTGCGTCCTGGCGACTTGAGATTTAAAGATGTAAACGGTGATGGAAAGATTGATGGTAATGACAGGACAAGATTAGATCAGGGTGTAACACCTACATTTACAGGCGGTGTATCAATCAATCTTCAGTATAAAGGCTTTGATCTGGCAGTATTATTCCAGGGAGCAACCGGCGGTTACCTGCCTTTTAGTACAGAATCAGGTGATATAGGTAATTATTTACAGTATAGTTACGATCATCGGTGGACAGTTGATAATCCAAGCAGTGTTGACCCACGCATTGCCAACAGGGGCGATACCTGGTATTCCAATAATAATACTTATTTCCTTAGAAGCAGTAATTATATACGATTAAAAAACGTAGAACTTGGTTATAACCTACCGGGTGAAATATCTAAGAAGATTGGTATGAGCAATTTAAGGATTTATGTTAGTGGCCTTAATCTGGTTACTTGGGATAAAATGAAAATATGGGATCCTGAATCGATCAGCCCTGATGGACAATATTATCCACAGGCTAAAATTCTGAATACTGGCGTTAGGGTAACATTTTAATAACTAAAAACATGAAAAATTCAATAAAACATATTTTAATAATATTAATTGTTTCGGGCGCGTTGTTTACATCCTGTAAGAAAGAATTTTTAAATACAAAACCGCTGGTTGAGGTATCTTCCGCAGATGCCTGGAAGGACGGTTCACTTTCTGCAGCATTTGTAAATAATATTTATAATGGTTTAGGTAATGGAGGCTTTGACGAACAGATGCTGTCTTCTTTATCAGATGAATCAGTATTTACACACCCTGGCAGAGGAATTAATACCATTAATGAAGGCACCTTAGGCCCTACAAATACCGGATGGACAAACAATACCTATGAATGGGGCAGTATGTATGGTAGGATAAGAGCTTGTAATGTAGCGTTAGAAAACCTATCAACCTCTACAATTGATAAATCACTTAAAGAACGGTTACAGGGAGAAGCACATTTTCTGCGCGGTTATTACTACCAGCAGTTAGTTCGTTATTATGGCGGGGTGCCAATAATTAAAAGGTCCTATGCCCTTGGTGAATCAGATTATACTGCAGATCGGAACACCTTTGATGATTGCATTAAATTTATTACCAGTGATTGTGACAGCGCTGTTACATTATTAACTGGTAAAACATTGGAAAAAGGCAGAACATCGGTAGCGGCTGCATTGGCATTAAAATCCCGCGTTTTGATATATGCAGCTAGTGATTTACACGATATACCTACCGCGAAAGCTAAATCAAGCGTTATCAGCGCTTATGGGCATCCGGAGTTATTGGGATATGTTAATGGTGACAGAACGGCTCGTTGGCAGGCTGCAAAAGACGCTGCAAAAGCTGTTTTAGATGCTGCAGGTTCAGGGTATAAACTGAACTTATCAACTCCGGCCTCCTTTGATGAAGGTAAGAATAATTACATTTCCATTGCCATGGGAGGAGGCAGCAAAAGTCCTATAGCCGATGCTGCCGCTTCAAATGAGCTCATTTTTGCCAGGTATTTTATAGCTGATCAAGACGCTACAGGAGAAAATGTTGGGTTAAATAACGGTCCAAATGGTTATCATAACTGGGCTGGTAATACACCGGTTGAAAATCTTGTAAGTGATTATGAGACAATGGATGGGAATAAGTTTGATTGGAATAATCCTGCAGAAAAGGCCGCACCGTATGTAAACAGAGATCCAAGGTTTTATGCCACCGTTTTATATGATGGCGCCGGATGGAAACCACGTGACAAGATTTCAGGAAATGTAGATCCAGCTAATCAAATACAAACAGGCAGTTATCAGGTTGGTACAGCAATGCTCCCGGGCTTAGATACAAGGCAAAGTAGTATAGAGAACTGGAATGGAAGCTGGACCGGATACTATATGAGAAAGTTTGTTGACCCGGATGCAAATGTTGTAGACAATAATACCAAGCAATTTATCCCGTGGCCATTTTTTAGGTATACCGAAGCTGTATTTAATTATGCAGAAGCTTGTATTGAGTTGGGTTTAGATGCTGAAGCCAGAACCTGGCTTAATAAGATTCGTTTCCGTGCAGGGATGCCTGCTCTTACAGAATCGGGAGACGCGTTAAGGCAACGTTACCGAAATGAGCGTAGAATAGAAATGGTATACGAAGAACAACGTTACCATGATGCGCGTCGCTGGATGATTGCACCTGCAACCTTAGGACAAAAATTGGTGTTCATTAATATTACAGGAAAGTTAAAAGCCGGCAAAACTGCGGCAACACCCTATAAACATGATGAAACAATTTATGATTATAATTATACACCTGCTATTGACCTCGGACTCGAAAATCGTCAATGGCTTGATAAAATGTATTTTTTACCGATCAGTCAGGGTGAGGTAAGCAAGAATACCAAACTAATTCAAAATCCAGGATATTAATGAAAGGATTTTGAAATTTCTGATATAGGTGTAAAGGAATACCGGTAGTAATACCGGCATTCTTTTACATTTATAATTAATTTAACCTTAAACTTGGTGAACATAAACATTAAATTATTTTTTCAGCGGCTTTTTATAGGGATAATAATATTAGCTGGTTGCAACCATCCTTTTGATAATAAGGGAGTTGCTGGTGATAATGCTCACCCTTTATTTACCTTGCTATCACCCGAGCAAACCCATGTGGACTTTAATAATACATTAACCGAAGGTTTAAACACCAATGTGCTGATGTATGAATACTTTTATAATGGCGGGGGAGCAGCCACAGGTGATGTGAACGGAGATGGATTACAGGACATTTATTTTACCGGTAACATGACGGATAATAAACTGTACCTTAATAAAGGGCATATCCAATTTATAGATGTAACAGTTATTGCGGACGTAGCCGGCAGACCCGGCCCATGGAAGACAGGGGTTACTATGGCTGATGTAAATGGAGATGGAAAACTGGATATATATGTTTGTTACTCTGGAAATGTAAGAGCTGAAAAGCGCGAAAACCAACTGTTTATTAACCAGGGGAATGATAAAGATGGAATTCCTCATTTTACTGAACAGGCACACCAATATGGATTAGCAGATCCGGGATACAGTACCCAGGCTGTTTTTTTTGATTACGACAGGGATGGTGATCTGGATATGTTTTTATTAAATCACAGCCCCGTTCAGTTGCCGGTTTTAGATGAGGTGAATACAATTGCAACCTTAAAAAGAACAAATTCTTTAAACGGGGTTAGATTGTACCGAAACGATAACGGTTTTTTTAAAAATGTAACAGAACCCGCTGGAATAAGCAGTTCAGATCTTACTTATGGGCTTGGTGCAGCAATTGCTGATATGAATGGAGATGGTTGGCCGGATATTTATATTTCCAACGATTATACGATACCTGATTTTTTGTACATCAATAATAGAGATGGCACCTTCAGCAATAAGCTGCAGACTTCCCTGGGGCATACCTCTCAATTTTCAATGGGGAATAATATTTCGGATATAAATAACGACGCTTTACCTGATATTTTTACGCTTGATATGCTTCCGGAGGATAATCGCAGGCAAAAACTATTGTTTGCGCCGGATAACTATGAGAAATTTGACTTAAGTCTTCGTACAGGATTCTACTATCAGTATATGCGTAATATGCTGCATATAAACAATGGCAATGGCACTTTTAGCGAGGTTGGTCAGCTATCCGGCCTTTCAAATACAGATTGGAGCTGGGCTCCTTTATTTGCCGATTATGATAATGATGGTTGGAAAGATCTTTTTGTAACCAACGGCTATACCCGCGATTTTACCAATATGGATTTTGTGAAATATATGGGCGATTTTTTGAAGGATAAAAAATTGATGCGTAAGGATATATATGATTTGGTACAACAAATGCCATCCTCGCAAGTAAAAAGTTATTTCTTCAAAAATAATGGCAATTTAACCTTTACCAACACCAGTGCCCCGTGGGGTATTACTCAATCATCCAACAGTAATGGCGCAGCTTACGCAGATCTTGATAATGATGGTGATCTGGACCTTATCGTAAATAACATTAATCAGCCTGCCTTTATTTATCAAAACGAATCTAATAAACAATTAAATAACCATTACCTGCAACTCAAGCTAGAAGGCGCCGAAAAAAATACGCAAGGCGTGGGAGCAAAGGTTACCATTTACCTAAAAGATAAAAAGCAATACTTGGAGCAAATGCCAAGCCGTGGCTTTCAATCCAGCGTATCGCCGATATTGCATTTTGGACTGGGGAAGGATAAACAGATAGATTCTCTGCGAATAAGATGGCAGCAAGGGAAGGAACAAGTTGTAAAGAATATTAAATCTGATCAGCAATTAATACTTAACGAAAAAAATGCCTTTAAGAACGATCATATAGCTAAAACAGTAAAATCTATTTTTACTGAAGTGAAATCACCTATTGCTAATAAACAAGAAAAAAACACTATCAACGATTTTAAACGGCAGCCGCTTATGATAAACCCATTATCATTTTCGGGCCCATGCATGGTAAAGGGGGATGTAAACGGTGATGGCCTTGAAGATATATATGTAGGTGGTGGAAATGGGAAACCTGGTATATTATACATCCAGCAAGGAGGTGGTAAATTTACAATAAAACCAGAGCCAGCCTTTGATGTTGATAAACAAAGCAATGATGCAGATGCAGTATTTTTTGATGCCAACGGGGATGGCAAGCCTGATTTATATGTATGCTCGGGAGGATACGATAACTACGCGCCAGATGATCTATCATTACAGGACAGACTTTATTTAAATGATGGTAAAGGTGTTTTTACTAAGGCAAAAGCTGCTTTACCAGCCATGCGTAGCAGTAAAAGCTGTGTGAAGGTTGCAGATATTAACTCGGATGGATATCCGGACCTATTCGTAGGTGGAAGAGTAATCCCCGGAAGATATCCTGAAACTCCATCAAGCTATCTTCTTATAAATAATGGTAAGGGGAATTTTACTGATGAAACGGCAAAATATAATCCACAATTACAACATATAGGTATGGTAACTGATGCCGCCTGGGTAGATATGAACGGAGATAAAAAACCGGATTTGGTTTTAGTAGGAGAGTGGATGCCTATAACTGTAATGGTTAATGCAAATGGAAAACTCACAAACAGTTCCAAAAATTATTTTGATAAACCA
Organism: Mucilaginibacter sp.; assembly: GCA_028288315.1. Lineage (GTDB taxonomy): Bacteria > Bacteroidota > Bacteroidia > Sphingobacteriales > Sphingobacteriaceae > Mucilaginibacter. Next base: position 6,513 of record JAQBNY010000213.1, on the reverse strand, counting down.
AATAGTGGTTGGTGGAATAAGCTACTTGTGGAAGATTTTAATCATGACGGACACCCTGATCTGTTTGTTGGAAACCAGGGGCTAAATACCCAGTGCAAAGCCAGTGTTAACGAGCCTGCGGAAATGTATTATAAGGATTTTGATGATAATGGGGCAGTTGATCCTATTCTGTGTTTTTATATACAGCATAAAAGTTATCCTTACGTTTCGCGGGATGAACTGTTGGATCAGATAAGTATGATGCGTTCGCGTTTTCAAGATTATAAGAGTTATGCTGATGCATCGCTTACAGATATATTTACTGCCTCTGAATTACAGGGAGCAGGTCATTTAAAGGCTGATAACCTTGCCACCACCTGCTTTTTGAGCGACGCAAAGGGTAAATTGCATTTATCCCAGTTGCCATTAGAAGTACAATTTTCTCCCGTGTGCACCATAACTGCTGTAGATTATGACCATGACGGCATTAAAGATTTGCTTTTATGCGGAAATATTAGCAGGGCCAGGCTGCGCTTTGGAAAGTACGATGCAAATTATGGGGTATTATTAAAAGGAGATAGTAAAGGCCATTTTAAATATATTCCACAGTTGCAGTCGGGCTTTAAGCTTTGGGGAGATGTAAGAAGTGTGCTAAAAGTAAACGATACTTTATTGTTTGGGATCAATCAACAGGGGGTAAAAGCCTATAAAGAAAATTAAGTATATGGCAAGAAAGGTTTTTTTAACTATCCTGCTTACAGTAGCCATTTTATATACAAGCTGCAGCAATAAGCAGCAAAGGAGGCCGGCATTAACCAGTGCCGACATCACTAAAGTAATTGATCAGATGACGATTATTATGATTCATGATGTAACCAACCCGCCCTTGGCTGCGCGTTTCTTTTCGTACAGTTGCCTTGCAGGCTATGAAGTCATAGCCGAGAATGACAAGGGTGTTAACAGCATGTATGGTGTTTTAAATGAATACCCGCATATTAAAAAACCAGCATATGTAAGTGGATATGATAATCACTTGAGTGCTTTAATTGCTATGATGGAAACAGCGGCAAAGCTTCAGCCATCTGGCAGTTTATTGATCAAGTACGAACAGCAGTTTTTGGATTCATGTAAAAAAGAAGGTTTTACTGATGAGATTATTGATAGTTCGAAACACTATGCACAGGCTATCAGTAAGCAAATACTTGTTTATGCCAAAAAGGACAAATACAATAGGATTAGCAATTATACAAGATATACACCTCTTGGAACGGATGGCAGCTGGTATCCAACCCCACCTGCTTATATGGCACCTGTTGAACCTTATTTTAATACTGTTAGAACGCTAACACTTGATTCCTGTTCGCAATTTAAACCAGTAAAACCTATAGCTTTCTCTGCAAATAAAAAATCAACTTTTTATAAATATATGCTGATAAACTATAAACAAAGCGGAGCAGTATTAACTCAAGAACAACGTGCAATTGCCGGCTTTTGGGATTGCAATCCATTTGCAGTACAAGATAACGGACATATGCTGGTGGGCTTAAAAAAAATTTCACCCGGTGCGCATTGGCTAGGAATTACAGGTATAGCTTGCAGACAAGCAAAAACCAGTTTTTCAAAAGCTATGAAGATTCATACCATTGTAGCCATAGGATTAATGGATAGTTTTATTTGCTGTTGGGACGAAAAATATAGGAGTAACAGGATCCGGCCTGAAACAGCGATTCGTAAATATATTGATCCTGAATGGAGGCCTTTACTGCAAACGCCCCCATTCCCGGAATATTTAAGCGGGCATTCTGTAATATCGGCTTCATCTGCTGTAATTCTTACTTCCTATTTCGGAAAAGATTTTTATTACACGGATAATGTAGAAGAAAAATATGGGCTAACACCACGTAGCTTTTATTCCTTTGAAGAAGCGGCAAAAGAGGCGGCTATCTCCCGGCTGTATGGTGGAATACATTTTAAGGATGCGGTAGAAAATGGACTACTCCAAGGGCAAATGATTGGAAACTGGGTTATAAAAAAAATTAAATAAAGGTTTAATGGCATATTATAGCAGTTGTAAATTATTTATTTATAAAAAAGCAGGTGCTTTAAGAAGAATTAGCCTTTTATTGTTTTTGCTTCTTTTGCATATCAGGCCAATGAGTCTATGTGCAAATATTGTAAAAGCCAAACCTTGTTTTTCAATGCCTTTAATACAAGGTTTTCCTGTTAAGGAAAGCAATATACGAAGCTGCAATTGGCCAAATTGTCCCTCCATAAACGGAGATGTCTGCATAAATACCCTCCCCAAAAAATACATATTTGAAGAGCCTAAAATGGGATCACCATTTACGATAACCATTTGTTGCATTGATTCAGTCGCAGCCTCCAAAGCTGCAAACGCCGCTTTTATAAAGGCAGATGAGTTAAACGGAATTTTGAGCGATTATCTGGACAATAGTGAAATTAACCGGTTAAGTGCCAGCAGTGGAAAGGGAAAATATATGCCCGTTTCAGCTCCTCTTTTTGACATACTTGAGCGATCCCTGGAAGCTGCCTGTTTAAGCGGAGGCAACTATGATGTATCAATTGGCCCACTCGTCAAATTATGGCGACAAGCCCGAAAAACTAAAATCCTTCCAAATGGTGATTCGCTCCGGTCTGCCAGGCAAAAAACAAATTATAAATACATTCACCTGGATACTGTAAACCATGCAGTATGGCTGGAAAAAGCAGGAATGAAGCTTGATATAGGCGGTTTGGGTAAAGGTTTTGTAGCAGCAGCAGTATTGGAGGTACTGAAAAAGAATGGTTTTTTCTGTGCCATGGTTAATGCAGGTGGCAAAATAGTAATAGGGCAGCCACCAGCGGAAGCAGCAGGATGGCTGATAGGTATTAACGCGCCAGGCGAAAAAGAAGCAATCCTTCCACATTTATTGCTTCTTAGCGAAATGGCTGTGGCCACATCAGGCGATATCTATCAGTACGTAGAATTTAATGGGAAACGGTATTCGCATATCATCAATCCTAAAACAGGTAAAGGACTTACGATAAGGCGAAATGTGACAGCTATAGCCAAAGATGGTACCACTGCAGATTGGCTAGCAACGGCCTGCAGTGTTCTTCCTCTTGCAAAATCATTTCAATTAATAAAAAAAATTCCAGGTGCAGCCTTACTTATAACTGAAAACAGAAATGGCAAAATATACAGTAAGAGTTCCCCTAATTTTAAAAATTATCAATGTAAATCTATATAATAACATATGTACCGTTCCTTACTTCTTTGCTTATACGTTTTTATCATAAATAGTATCATCCCTATTGCAAGAGCTCAACAAAATGATTCCTTATTCCGGGCATATGAGCAAAAAATACCAAATTCTTCTGTGTTATTCAGAATGGTTCCTATTCCGGGAGGCTCTTTTATCATGGGAAGCCCTGAAAAGGAAAAGGGGCGGCGCAAAGATGAGGGGCCTGTTCTGGAAGTAAAAGTAGATTCCTTTTGGATGGAAGAGCATGAGGTAACTTATGAAGAATATATAATGTTCCAGGAGGCCACGAAAGATACCCATCCAAAGCCTGACGGCATTACAAGGCCAAGTCCGCCTTATATTGATTTTACGTTAGGAATGGGTAAAAGCGGAGGGTTCCCGGCCAATAGTATGAGCCAGTATGCAGCGATTATGTATTGCAAATGGCTTTATCAAAAAACAAACATTTTTTATCGTTTGCCTTCAGAGGCAGAATGGGAATATGCCTGCAGAGCCGGTTCTAAAACTGCTTATCCATTTGGGCAGGATGAGTCTAAGCTCGATAAATATGCCTGGTATGTAGCCAATAGCGGAAATAAATATCATACCGTTAAACAATTGCAACCCAACGCCTGGGGATTATATGATATGTTAGGTAATGTCGCTGAATGGACATTGGATCAATATCAGGCTGATTACTTCGGACAGGTACAATCTAATCCTCATAACCCTATGCTTCAACCCGTGAGTAAATACCCCATTACACTAAGAGGTGGAAGTTTCAATATGGATGCAGTTGCTTTACAAAGTGCGGCCCGTATTCCATCTGAACGAAAATGGAACGCGCGCGATCCTCAGATACCCAAAAGTAAATGGTGGAATACAGATGCTCCTTTTATTGGTTTCCGGATAATCCGGCCTGTTAAACAACCAGATTCGGCAGAAGCAGAAAGCTTTTTTACACGTTTTTTAATGCTAAAATAAATAAACCTTTTTTAACTTAAATGCAAGAATTATGAATTTAAAAGATCCTTCTCTTAACCAAGACAGAAGAAATTTTGTGAAAAAATCTTCACTGCTGGCTGGCGGTATCATTGCAAGTCCATTGCTTTCTCAGGCTAATTTTTTTTCCAGTTATGATGATACCATAAAGGTTGCCTTGATAGGCTGCGGCGGCAGGGGCACAGGAGCAGCCGTTCAAGCTTTAAGCACCAAACAAAATGTTCAACTGATAGCGATGGCTGATGCCTTTAAAGACCGGTTGGATGATAGCCATAAAAATATACTGGAAGCCCTCGAAGGCAAAAAGGACAGGTTAAATGTGAAAGAGGAAAATAAATTCGTTGGCTTTGATGGTTACAAGCATGCCATAGCGCTGGCTGATGTAGTAATTCTGGCTACGCCACCCGGTTTTCGTCCTATTCATTTTGAAGAAGCCGTAAATCAGAACAAGCACATTTTTATGGAAAAACCGGTTGCTACTGATCCTGCCGGCATACAACGTGTACTTGCCGCTGCCGAGAAAGCAAAATCAAAAAAACTAAATGTGGTAGTAGGCCTTCAGCGACGTTACCAAAACTCTTACCGCGAGCTGATAAAACGGGTGCATGATGGCGCAATAGGTGATATTGTGGCTGCACAGGCCTGGTGGAATAATGACGGAGTATGGGTGCATCCGCGCCAGCCTGGCTGGACCGAAATGGAATACCAGATGCGGAACTGGTATTATTTTGTTTGGTTATGCGGAGATCATATTACAGAGCAGCATATACATAACCTGGATGTGATCAATTGGGCGATTGGTGATTATCCGGTAAAGGCACAGGGCATGGGTGGCCGGGAGATCAGGACCGGAAAAGATTTCGGACAAATTTTTGACCATCACTACGTTGAATTTCAATATGGAAACGGTGCTGTTTTAAACAGTCAGTGCAGGCATCAGGAAGGAACTATGAGTAAAGTCGATGAACTGTTGATAGGCACCAAAGGAAAAGTATTTTGTGGAGATGCCCGTATTATGGATACAAAAGGGAGGCTCATTTACCAGTTTGATAAGTCCAAAGAAAATCAACCCTATCAAACAGAACATGATGAATTGTTTGATGCTGTGGCTCGTAGTGAGTATAAATTTCATGATGCGGAAAGGGCCGCCAAAAGTACTATGACGTCAATCCTAGGAAGGCTTGCTACCTATTCCGGACAGGAAATAGAATGGGATAAAGCTATTAATTCCGGGTTAAATATTATGCCATCTAGCTTTGGTTTTGATGCAGTACCTCCAGTCCTGCCAAATGGTGATGGCCATTATCCAATACCAGTCCCTGGAATAACCAAATATATATAACCGGTAAAAAAAGAATAATATGCAACGCAAAGATTTTATAAAAAGTTCATTACTGACAAGTGCGGGTCTGTTTGCTTCAGGAGTAACAAAGGGTGCAATCAATAAGACGGAAACGCTGCTTAATTCCAATCAGCCTTTTAATCTGGATTATGCCATTCATGATGGGATGTTTAGTAATAGCTCAGGTAAGGAATTTATAGACCAGATCAAATTTGCACATGAAAATGGCTTCCGTTCGATTGAAGATAACGGGATGGCCGGAAGACCTGCGGAGCAACAAAAAAAGATAGGGGAGGCCTTAGCAAAATTGAATATGTCTATGGGCGTATTTGTATTGGATAAAGGCGGTAACGATAATAATTCCTTTGCTTCAGGTAAAAAGGAGTACCTGGAAATATTTTTAAAAGGTTGTCGCCAGGCTATAGAAGTATCCAAACGCTGTAATGGAAAATTAGCCACAGTAGTACCGGGTGATTTTGACAGGAATTTACCAATCGGTATTCAAACTGGCAATGTAATTGAAGCACTTCGCAGAGGGGCTGAAATACTGGAACCTCATGGTATTGTGATGGTACTTGAACCTTTGAGTGATTCCCCTAATCTTTTTTTACGTAACTCAGATCAAACCTATGCTATTTGCAAGGCTGTCAATAGTCCGTCCTGCAAAATACTGTTCGATATGTATCATATGCAGCGCAATGAAGGCGACCTTATAAATAACATTGATCACACTTATCAGGAAATTGCCTATTTTCAAATTGGCAACAATCCAGGACGCAATGAACCCACCACAGGAGAGATCGATTACAAGAATATCTTTAAACATATTTACAATAAAGGTTATAAAGGAATTCTAGGAATGGAGCATGGGAAATCCAAACCAGGTAAGGAAGGTGAACAGGCACTTATAAAAGCATATAGGGACAGTGATAATTTTGTATAGTT
>JAQBNY010000156.1 GCA_028288315.1 Mucilaginibacter sp. | reverse complement strand
AAAGCCAGCTTTGGTGATTATGGCGGCACGGGCATTGCCATAAAAGATGGCTACCTGTATGCTTCGTCAAATAAGGATATTTATCGTTATAAATTAAACGCAGCTAACGAGGTAATTAGCCCAGATCAACCTGAAACAATAGTTACCGGACTGCTTGATCGTCGTGCACATAATTCAAAATCAATTGCATTGGATAACGATGGCAACATATACGTAAATGTGGGTGCTTATTCAAACATTTGCAGCGAATTCGATAAGGATAAAAAAGGTTGCCCTATACTTGACTCCGCAGGTGGCATATGGCAATTCAAAGCCGATAAGCTGAACCAAACCTATGCCAATGGTGTTAGGTATGCTACCGGTTTAAGAAATGTGGTTGGACTTGACTGGAACCAGCAAGATAACCAGTTATTTGTAATGCAGCACGGCCGCGACCAGCTACATGGGTTATTTCCGCAATATTATACCGATAAGCAATCGGCTGTTTTACCTGCCGAATGTATGTACGCTCTAAAAAAAGGCGATAATGCAGGCTGGCCATATATGTATTATGACCACATGCAACACAAAAAAATGTTAGGCCCTGAGTATGGTGGTGATGGCAAAAAGGAGGCTGATCCTAAATTTATTGATCCCGTTGCTGCTTATCCTGGTCACCTGGCTCCTGATGGATTGTTATTTTATACTGGCAGTCAGTTCCCTGCAAAATACAAAAACGGCGCTTTTATTGCCTTCCATGGTTCATGGAACCGCGCACCTGAGCCACAGGCAGGTTATTTTGTGGTTTTTCAACCGTTTAAAAATGGTAAGCCCGACGGCCAATGGGAAGTTTTTGCTGAAGGATTTTCAGGCTCTCCTGAAAACACAGCAAGTGGCCATGCAGTGCATCGCCCATGCGGATTGGCACAAGGGCCGGATGGTTCATTATATGTAACTGACGATGCCAAAGGAAGTGTTTACAAAATAAGCTATAAGAAATAAAAATGAAGTTTAAATTCTCCGCAATAGCGTTTGCCATTTTAATGTGTATATCCTTAATAGTTAACGCGCAAACTAAACATAAACCACAAAGTGCTGCAAAAAAAGCACCAGCTAATAGCAGCACAGCAGATGCATCATCTATACTGGCCGGTAAAAAAGTATTTGTACAATATTGCTTAAGCTGCCACCAGGCTGATGGTGCAGGTGTGCAACGTTTAAACCCTCCGCTTATAAAAACTCCATATGTTTTGGGCGATAAAAATAAACTCATCAATATTGTTCTTAAAGGCTTTAGCGAAGATGTGGAGATAAATGGAGAATATTACTCTAACACTATGCCCGCACACGATTTTTTAAAGGATCAGGAAATTGCGGATGTATTAACCTATGTGCGTAATAGCTTTGGTAATAAAGCCAGTGCCATTAAACTTGCCGAGGTGACTTCTGCCAGGGCTGCTATTAAAAAGTAATTTATCCTTAAAAGATTAAATTAATACGGCTTAAGCAGATATTCCATAATGAAGAAAGTAAGGTCGTACCCCGTAATAAAACTTAGTCTTGTTTCGCTCACTATTGGTGGGCTTAGTATAGGCATGACTGAGTTTTTAATGATGGGTGTACTGCCCGATATTTCAAAAACACTCAACGTAACAATTCCGGAAGCCGGTCATTTAATTTCTATTTATGCTTTAGGGGTGGTTATAGGGGCCCCGCTAATGGTTGGGCTTGCAGGCAAGTATCCTCCCAAAAAAGTGTTAATGGGTTTAATGTTAATGGTTTTTGTATTTAACGGACTATTTTCTATTGCACCTAATTATGGACTGCTGCTAACAGCGCGGCTATTGGCCGGCTTACCGCACGGGGCTTTTTTTGGCATGGGTGCAGTTGTAGCAAGCCGTTTAGCTGATCCGGGACGAGAGGCCCGGTCAGTATCCGTTATGTTTGCCGGGTTAACCGTTGCAAATATTATTGGAGTGCCTTTAGGTACCTATATAGGGCATAATTTAAGCTGGAGATTGTCTTTTGGCGTTATTGCTTTATTTGCATTGCTGGCAATTGTATGCATCAAACTATGGATGCCGGTTTTAAAACCATCAGGGAACACTGCCTTTAAGGAAAGCCTTAAAATATTCGGTAAAAAAGATCTTTGGCTGGTAATTGGTATCTCGGCTATAGGTACAGGTGGTTTTTTTGCCTGGATAAGTTATATAGCACCGGTAATAATAAATGTTACAGGCTTTAGCGGTAATATGGTTACTGTTATAATGGGAATTATTGGGCTGGGCATGGCCGCGGGTAATTTTGTAGGTGGCCGGCTTGCAGATCGTTTCTCTCCACTAATTACAACAGGTGTTTTATTGCTAAGCATGATAGTGATTTTATTAGGTTTTGTAGCACTTGCACAATATAAATTACCGGCTATAATGGTCACGTTTTTGACGGGGGCAGTTGGGTTTGCTGTAATTGCACCCATGCAGATCCTTATAATGCAGGTAGCTAAAGGGGCCGAAATGCTTGCTTCATCAGTGTTGCAGGCTACATCAAACTTTGGCAACGCCTTGGGCGCATATTTAGGAGGTTTACCTATTGCTGCGGGTTTTGGTTTTACCTCACCAGAGTATGTAGGTTGCGTGCTTGCATTTGTTGGATTTGGTTTTTGCTTAACTTTATTTAATATAAATAAATCAAAAGTAACGACAAACATTTCAAATGTTGTAGTTGGGAATTAACCTATCAATTTATAGTAAGAATTCCGTATATTAATACTTAAATTAGAGGCTGTAAACCAATTACAACCATACCTAAATATGCTACGTACGTCTGCCTGTATAAAAACGGTAGATTATATTATTTATATAACACATAACCAATTAATCATGATCAAAAAATCAATTGCTCTGAGTTTACTACTATCATTTATATTTTGTGCAACGGCTATCAGCACCTTTGCCCAAAGCGGCCCGGTAGCCAACCA
>JAQBNY010000074.1 GCA_028288315.1 Mucilaginibacter sp. | reverse complement strand
ACAGGCTCAGGAACATTAAAAAATCCTTTTAACATAGGTGTATAATTTAAAGGTTCAAAGATACGGGTTTTGGCGTGGATGTAGGAATTGGGTTGGTGGAATTTACTTTAGGCTGATGGGGGATTCTAATTATCATAAGGCTATATTAGTTCATAATTTCTACACCAATGACTATAGAAACCATCCAAGCTATTTGCCATCGCTTGCCGGGCGTAACAGAAGACATGAAACTGGGCGAACATTTGTGCTTTAATGTGGGTGGTAAAACATTTTTATTTACCTACCCGGATGGTGTGCCGCCTTCGGCATCGTTTAAGGTGCCTGCCGAAGCCATACATTGCCCGCTATAAATGGGTGCTTACCCGCGATATTAGCAGTCTTACAGAGCAGGAGTGGACACAGTATATTAAACAATCGCACCGACTTATTGCAGCCAAGCTACCTGGAAAAATTAAAAAAGAGTTAGGCTTATAAATGGTTTATAGTAGCTTTCTTATCACCGGCCAAACCAGCTCAGCTACTATTTTGTAGCCTGCGGCAGATGGGTGTATCCTGTCCCATAGGTTCAAATGCTTTCGCCCGGCAACGCCTCGCAGTAAAAAGGGAATGAAGGCCATTTGATTAGCTTCTGCCAATTTACGGTATATTCCGCTAAACTCTATAGCTGTTGCGCCGCCTAAGAACTCGGGAATCTCCATACCCAATAGTGCCAGTTTTACCTGCGGATATTTCATTTTTACTTTATTGATTATAGCCTGTAAATTTTGAGCGATTGTATGTGGCGGTACGCCCCTAAGGATGTCATTTATGCCCAGCTCCAGCACAAATACTTCTATAGGTTGGTTTAGCCAGTAATCTAAACGGGTTAGTCCGCCAGTAGTAGTGCCACCACTTACACCGGCGTTAATTACCCTGTATTGGAGGTTTTCGGCTGTGATCTTTTGTTCTATGAGCGCCGGGAATGATTCTGTAGCCGAGTTGGCCAGTCCGTAACCTGCAGTTAAACTATCGCCAAAAAATAATATGTTTTGCATGGTATTAAACCGGATAGAAGAGGGATGATTCTTGTTTCTTGATTATAGTCTCTTTGTTCTATTATTTATTACTTTCAAACTGCCACATACGTGGGTGATCGCGGTAGTGCGATATGTTTTCTATGATCTCTTCTATCTCGGTAGATGATAGTCTATCTTTGCCATCAGCGGTATAAGTGAATACTTTGCCAGGGTCTTCAAAAGTGATATAACCGAGGTAAGTTGGGTCGAGCTTTTCTTGTAGGAGCAATTCGCTTTCCTGCCTGCTTAAAGTAGTCTGGTCATTTAAATTTACATTACTGTAAATATTATAAGTATAGGTTAGTACAGGATGCCCGTCAACCTGGGCTTGTGTATTGGGAATTATTTTAATTGGCTTTTTGTTCCCTATAGTAAAAAACATCGGTGTCATAATTAATATAGATCTAAAAAGTTTGTATAAAGACAATTGGCTAAAAAAATAGTTTCAGAGATTTATACAGTAGTGTTAAAGGAAACTCTGTAGATACTATAAACCTGCCCACCCTTGAAAAAGACATTGAGTTTAAATAGCTGTTCTTTTAAATCTGTTAAAGTCTATCCTGGTAAGATATACGCCACCTAAGATGATAATAAGGCAGCCTATTTGTGCAATAGTAATAGTTTCGCCGTAGAACCATCCCCATCCAAAAGCAACAAAAGGAACGCCGTAGCTTGAAGTAGAAGTGAAAAGTACACTGGTGCGCTGTACCAGCGTGTAAAATAACATCCATGCCAGGGCTGTACCTAAGATGCCCAAAGTGCATACTGCAATACATGCTTTTATATACTCATGCTGATGCAACGGTAAGCTGAAAAAGCCCGTTTGCCATAAAATAAATAATGATGGCAAACTAACCGACATTAAAGAAAAGGCTGTAATAATTAGCGGACTAACCCCATTAAGATATCGCCGTACTACAATTATGTTAACGCCATAAAACATTGTGGCAAGTATCACTAATCCGGCGTAGCTTATTTGGCCGTAATCCGTATGCTTTTGTACAAGGTATAGCAAAACTATTCCACCAAAACCGATGATAATGCCTGCTATTTGGCTCAGAGGTATTTTGTTGCCAAAAAATATAAATCCAAAAATAATAGCGAATATGGGAGTAAGCGAATTAAGCGTGCCGGCCAGTGCACTGTCAATCTTAGTTTCGGCAATACAGAATAAAAATGCAGGCAAAAAGCTTCCAAACACACCCGAAAATATCATCCACCCTGAAAGTTTGAAAGGTATTTTATTGCTATGCCTTATCAATATTGGCGTGAGCACAATCCCGGCTGTTATAATACGGATAGCCGCTACTTGCGAAGCGGTAAGTAAAGGTTTTCTTGCATCGTCATACAAGCCAAGTTTCATTAAAATAAATGAGCTACCCCATATCAGGCAAATAGAGATAAACATTAGCCAGTTAACGAGTTGAGGGGAAAGTATGGATGAGCGGCCGGTTTGCATAATGGCGCAAATTAATCAATATAAACAAAAAACGCCCCCGAAAATTCGGAGGCGTTGTATTTGTTAGTGCTGTTTTGTTTAGAATGCGTAACGTAAACCAAACTGCATTTGCCAGCGTGAAGCAAATAAATCAACAGAGTAAGGTACACCCGGATCAGCAAATGTATACTTAGGATATGTTGTACTTACGGCACCAAAAGCCGGAGTTGTTTTTGGTGTTAAGCCAACGCTTGATGTTGAGTTAAATGTATTGGCCGAGAAGTAATACTGGCCCCAATTTTTGTTTAACAGGTTGGTTAAGTTCACAATATCATAAGTGAAGGTTATCACTTGCTTGCGTTTACCATTACCAAATTTAAAGTCTTGCGAAAAACGGAAGTCTAAGTTGTTATTCCACGGAGTGAAAGCCGCGTTACGCTCGGTGAACTTGCCACGGCGTGAATTTAAGTATTTGTTACCGTTGATGTAGTTATCAAATGCTGCAGCTTGTTGTACTGCTGTAGCACCACCAGCGATGTCGTTAAAGAAATTAACAGATTCGCCAACTTTAGGGATATATGCTAAACTAACCTGCTGGCCCGTGCCGTCAATAGAGTTTGGTAAAAAGCCATAAGTAAATGGATTACCAGATTGTGCGCTCAGGAAGAATGTAAAGTTAGCGGTAAGGTTTTTGGCTTTATCCCAATTAACCATGTAGTTAATATTTGATACAATGCGGTTGCGGATATCAAAGTTTGAGTTAGCTAAGCCCGCGTTGTTTGGGTTAAGCGCCTGGTTTAACTGCCAGTTTGATTCCATTGAGTTACGGATACCATTGGTAATATCTTTAGAATGGCCGTAAGTATAAGCTACTGATGCGTTTAAACCAAAAGGAAAGTTTTTAGCTATCTGCGCGGTTAAGCTGTAACGGTAACCCTGATTAGTGTTTGATAACAAGTAAGCATTAGTGTAAGATGGATTAACACCCTGGTTTACAAAAATTGGCTGTTGTTGTTGTGTATCATACGGGTAATACGTTACCTGGTCGGTTGTATTAACCTGCTGGAATTTAAGGTCGTAGATAACTTTGGTGTATATACCTTCAACCGTAAATTTCCATCTATTAGATGTGGTATAATCATATGCCAGGTTGGTACGCCATACCTGTGGCATTTTAAAGTTATTGTCAATTAAATCTACCTGTGTTTTACCTGTTGCAGCTGTATTAAAGCCCTGTTGGTTTACAAAATTTAATCCGCCGTTAGCAGGTGCCTGTACTGGTGTAGTGCCAGGTACAAATGGTGTTGACGATGATTTGTTATCATAAGCGCCATAAGTATTACCATTGTTATAAAACGCATAACCAAACCATGCAAAAGGTACCCTGCCGGTAAATAAACCACTACCACCACGTAATACAGCAGTTTGGTCGCCATTAATGTCATAGTTAAATGATACACGCGGGTTAATCTCAACGTTGTTTAAATAATTGTTTTGGATGTTAGCCGGTTTGGTATAAGTAAAGGTTGTGCCGTAATTAGGGTCAACCGGGGCATTTGTTGTTTTGGTGCTTAGCGGCTGTGTGTTAGGCACGCCTGCATAATCAAAACGAATACCTGCGGTTAATTTAAAATTATCCGTAAGCTGTATCTCGTCCTGTCCGTACAAGCTAAGCAAGTTAACTTTAAATTGTGCGGAAGGGTTTGCTAATATATAATCGCGGGTGTTATCAGTATAATTATAATTAGCACGTACACGAGATGGATTGTCAGCTAAGAAGTTAGCTACGCTGCTGTAAGCAACACGGCCGTTCCAGGCGTTAACAAAGTTGTAAGTGATGTTATAAAACTCGTTGTGAGTACCAAGTGTAAAGGTGTGTTTACCTTTTGTTAAAGTAAGGTTATCTGTAAACTCGGTAGTTTTCTGGTGCATATCAAATATAGCAGCTTCGCGGTCAGTACCTGCAAAAATGGTTGTACCAGGGGTGCGGCCGGTTATCTCTATTTGCGGTAAAGCCGGGTTAGAGTTAGGGTCGCGGTAATCATGTACGTTTGAGTAACCAATTACCAAACTGTTGTTAAGTGAATTATTAAACCTCGATTTTAATTCAGCAACTGTAGAGCTTGAATTATTGTGTGAAGTATAATCAATACCGCCAAAACGGAAGTTTTGCTGGTCGCGCTCTAAGTTAGTAGCTGTTGAGGTAATGGTATTATTACGAAGCGTTAACTGGGTTTTATCATTGATGTTCCAGTCTAAACGGTTAAAGTATTTATTTGCTTGAGAGTAAATAGAGGTATTATCATAAGTACCAGCATTGAAGCCTAAGCTCGCAAATTTGTTGCTGATGTCTATAGCATCCTGGCGGGTAAGAATACTTGCAGATCCTGCGCTACCTGCAGCAGCTATAACAGGGTCTTGCCTGCGGGCAATTTCTTCGTTTGTAAAGAAAAATAATTTGTTCTTGATAAGCGGAAAGCCTAAACGGATACCGGTTTGATAATCATGGAATGAGCTTGGTAAGCTTGAACCGTCGCCACCAGATGCTGGTTTAGCATTGTTAGGGCCTACTAAGAAAGCTCCACGGCCATACCCATAGACTGATCCGGTAAAATCATTTGTACCGCTACGGGTTACAGCGTTAATACTACCACCCAATACGTTGCCTATTTTAATATCATAAGGCGCTACTAGCACCTGTATATCCTGTATCGCATCTAAAGATACAGGGCTGGTACGTGTACTGCTGCCAACCTGGCCCGATGCATTTGACTGGCCACCTAATGAAGGACTAAAACCAATGGCATCGTTGTTAATAGCACCGTCAAGCGTTACGTTATTATAACGGTAGTTAGTACCCTGAAAAGAGTTGTTATTGCTTTGTGGCGTTGCGCGGGTAAGATCCTGCAAGCTTCTGTTAATAGAGGGCATGTTACGTATCTGACTTTGGCTGATACGTGTGCTGGCTCCATTTTTTGTGGCACCGCCTGTAGCGGTAACTCTTACTTCTTTAAGGGTGGTTGTTGCATCAGTTAATATAAAATTGAATGAAGCGCTGCCTAAGGATAAATTAATATCGCTACGTTCATCCTTATTATAACCAATAAATGACGCGGTTATAATATAAGGACCGCCGGGGTTAATGTTTGGGATAGTATATCTACCATCGGCATTAGTTTGCGAGCCATAGCGTGTACCTGTACTGGTATTAACTACAGTTACAGTAACTCCTGGCATTGTAACACCCTTTTGGTCAGCAACCTTACCGTTAATTATTGCGGTTGTGATTTGTGCATTTACGGCTACTGTAAACAGCAGCATAAGAAGGATTAAGTAAAATTTTTTCATGTGGGATTTTTATCTCCACAAAGGTTCAGGTATAATGTTAATAGT
The DNA here is from genome assembly GCA_028288315.1 of Mucilaginibacter sp. Lineage (GTDB taxonomy): Bacteria > Bacteroidota > Bacteroidia > Sphingobacteriales > Sphingobacteriaceae > Mucilaginibacter. The sequence continues at coordinate 5,703 of JAQBNY010000074.1, read as the reverse complement.
ATGTTAAGACTGGGTTATCTTTTAATACCCGTATGTTAACATTAATTATATTTACAGGACAAGCTTATCCAGCCTTTTGCTTGTCGTTATTAGCCTGCTGTTTTATTTCCTGTAGCTCCAGTTCGTACGCGCGCATTCGTGCATGTAAAATATCAATCTCTGTACGCAGCATTTGTATCTCAGTAATGAGTTTGGCAGATTCGGGTTTGTTGATCTGTTTTTCACCAGTGCCTAGAATAAGCCACTCAGGAGAGTATTTAAGCTGGAAACATAGCTTGCTGATAAGATAGTAGCTAATATCCTGCTTTTTATTAATAACCTTGCTAATAAAGCCCTGGTCAACCCCAATTGCGTTTGCTAAAGCAAGCTGGCCACCGTGCTCTTTCACAATTACTTTTATCCGTTTTACAACTGCATCGTCAGATTTATTCACATGACAATTATAATAAATAGTTCATGGATTATGCAAAAGATCATAAATCATAGTAAATGGTTAATGCTTTACTTGTTCGCAAGCCCGAAACTCTACAGGTATAAGCTATAATCCATTACTATAAACTGATCTAAAACTCTTTTATAGCATCGCTTAGGTCATACACTGGTGCAGTTTTTATTTGTGCCGCTATGATGCTCGCAGCAGCAGCCGAACGATAGCCTGCCGCGCAATGTACAGCAATGGGTTTATTAGCAGATATTTCATTTATACGCTCTCTTAATTCGGGCAGGGGTATGGTAAGCGCATTAGTAAATAGCTTTCCTGAATTTATTTCGGCCTGGTTACGAGCGTCAATTATTGTGTAATTTGCTTTGTTAGCTTTAAAATCTTCCAAATTTATTGCCGGAGATTTTTCAGTAGCATTTGAAGGTATAAGCAAGGCCGCTTTTATATTTTTCTCGTAACCTATTTTAGCGGCTTTTTTGATTACTATATTAAGGTCTTCGTCAGTACCGGCCAATAAGTAAAAAGTTTCTTCAGGGGCGACAATAGATCCCAGCCATGTTTCAAACTTCTCACCATCCTGCAGGTTAATGCTGCCCTTTACGTGTCCATTACTATATGCTGATGATGGGCGGGTATCAATTACTAAAACCCCTTTGTTTAACGTTGTATCAGCATCCACCTTTAAAACCGAATTTATGCTATTTGCAAAGTTTGGCGCGCCGGTTTTATTGAGTTCCACATCGTAGCCAAAGTATTTTGGCATAAAGGGCTGGTCGGCCATTAGGGTTTTAACAAAGGCTAGCTCATCCATTAGCTGAAGGGCATAGTTTTCGCGCAACTCTTTTCCAATGGTGGTTTGCAAATCCGGACTCATGCTTTTACCGCATAATGATCCCGGGCCGTGGGCAGGATAAACAATAACCTCTTTTGGTAACACCATTAATTTGTTGCGGGTGCTATGGTACATATTGCGCGCCAGTTCTTCTTTCTTAGCGGTAATATTGCCTGCGCTCTCACGTAAATCCGGCCTGCCAACATCGCCTGCAAATAAGGTATCTCCGGTGAAAACAGCGCAATCTTTACCGTTTTCATCTTCCAGTAAAATACAAATAGAATCGGGCGAATGGCCGGGTGTATTAATGGCTTTTAACTTTATATCATTGATCTGGATAACATCACCATCATCAAAAGTTTCGTGCGGGTATTCGGCGCCGGCAAGCTTGCTTACATAAATTACCGCGCCGGTTGTTTGATGAATCTCCAGGTGCGAGCTCACAAAATCAGCATGGGGGTGGGTTTCTATCACGCCGGCAATATCAGCGCTGTGCATATCTGCAAACTCATAATAAGGCTGCGGGTCGCGAGCGGGATCAATAACTATCATCCTGCCGGTTCTTATAACCGCGTAAGATGCATGTGCCAAACCCTTATCGTAAAATTGATGAACTATCATATCTATGTCAGGCTGCAAAGATAGAGGTTTACTTGGAAAGACTTCAAATCAGTAAGTATGGATGATGTTTATTTACAAGTAGTAAACACAACAAAGCCCGGCTATACCCAGGCTTTGTCTTTATGCTAATAATTACCACACCCTTATTCTTTCTTCAGGCTTTTTGTAAAGCTTATCGCCGGGTTGTATGCTGAAGGCTGAGTACCATGCATCCATATTGGTTATAGGCGCATTGGTACGGAATTCTTCAGGTGAGTGCGGGTCTGTTAAGATCCTTTGTGCAGCAGCCTCGGGGCGTTGTGAGCCGCGCCAAACTTGTGCCCATGATAAGAAGAATCTTTGGTCAGGTGTAAAGCCATCAGTCTTGGTAGTCGATTGGCCTTGTTTGGTTTTCTTGAACGCCTGGTAAGCTACGTTTAATCCACCTAAGTCAGCAAGGTTTTCACCTAAGGTTAGGCGGCCATTTACGTGCATGGTATCTAATACTGTAAAGGCATTATATTGGTTTACTACCTGGTCTGCACGTACTTTAAATTTATCGGCATCGTCTTTTGTCCACCAGTCGCGCAGGGTGCCATCAGCATCAAACTGGCGACCCTGGTCATCAAAACCGTGGGTCATTTCATGGCCTATAACAGCACCAATACCACCATAATTTACGGCATCATCCGCGCCAAAATCAAAGAATGGAAACTGCAATATTCCCGCAGGGAACGTAATATCGTTATTATTTGGGCTATATGAGGCATTAACTGTTGGTGGTGTCATACCAAAGCGGTTACGGTCAACAGGTTTGCCTAAACGGGTTACATTAAAATTGTATCTCCATTTAGAGATGCGTTTAAGGTTGCCATAATAATCGCCACGTTCAATATCAAGGCCTGCATAGGTTTCCCATTTATCCGGATAGCCAATTTTGACACGGAAAGCAGCAAGCTTTTTAAGGGCACGTGCTTTTGTAACATCGCTCATCCAATCTAAATTTTTTATACGTTCGCCCAGGGTAATCTTTAAGTTGTTCACCAGGTTTACCATGTATTGTTTAGCAGCAGGTGTAAAATATTTCTCAACATATAGCTGACCCAACAGTTCGCCAAGTGTACCATCTATCTGACCGCTTAAGCGCTCATTACGTGGTGTTTGTGTTTGCTGCCCGCTAAGTGCGCTGTTATAAACAAAGCTTGCTTTTACAAACGGCGAACTTAACACTGAGGCCGACCCTTGTAATACATTCCATTTTAAATAAGTTTTCCAGTCTTCAACAGATGTTGCTGCCAGCAGTGCATCAGCATCTTTAAAAAATGCGGGTTGCCCAACCAATAAGGTATCCTGGCCAGTAACTTTAAGCATAGGTAATAATTTTACCCAGTTTAAATGCGGTGTGGTTTTGCTAAAATCGGCAACAGAAAATTTATTATAGGTAACATTTGGGTCGCGCTGTGCAACACGGCTCATTTGTGATTTAGCCAATGATTTTTCAAGCTCATATATAGTGGCTGCGTTTTTGGCGGCTACATCAGCGTTAGTGCCAGTTAAGGTAAACAGGGTGGTTATATAAGTTTTTAGCGCATTCTGTATCTTTTTTGAACGCGCATCATCCTTTAAATAATTATCACGATCTGGCAAACTTGTGCCGCCTTGCCTTAAGCTAACAATGTATTTTTCTATATGCTTTGAGTCGGGGCCAACGCCAAAACCAAATAGCGGATTGCCAATACCGTTAACACGTTCATAAACCAATTCATTTATCACGTCATCAAGGTTGCTGATTTTATCTATACGTGCCAATTCGGGCATAATAGGGGTATAGCCTTTTTTCTCAATAGTAACACTGTCCATGCCGCTGGCGTATAGGTCGCCTACACGTTGTTTTAGGCTTCCTTTAGCCTGACCTGGGGTGCTGCTAACTTCTGCAAGCAGCTTTAGTAGTTTATCGGTATTGTTTTGCCTTAAAATGTTAAAGCTTCCCCAGCGGGTTTCTTTTGCTGGTATGGCGTTCGTTTTTATCCAATTGCCATTGGCATAGTCAAAGAAGTTATCGCCCGGCTTAACCGCGGTGTTCATATTTGCCGGGTCAATAAATTTTTTAGGAGGATCGTTTGGTGATTTGCCTTTTACGGGTTTCCCGCCTTCAATAGCAAAAGCATTAGCCGAAAGGCATAATGCACCTATCAACATTAAATTGGTAAACTTTAATTTCATAGTTAATTAAGTAGTGAAAAATTAAAGATAATTAATTATCCGCTACACCTGCAAGTTATGCAACAGGTGAACTAGCGATTAAACCACTTAATTAAAAATGCTAATCTTGATATTTTGAGTATTGTAGTTATAAAACGGTTTACAGGCAATGCTTTCATAGCCAAATTGGGTGCTTATCTACATATAAACGATAAATTGTAAAATTATTGTTGCGAAACAGTTAGTAAAGCAATTAATTATTGTTCTGTTTAAAACCAGATGTAAATAGAAGTTAAAATTCTGTGATTGGCTTCAAATAGTTATTTTTGCAGGCTATGGATATTGCTAAAACATATTTGCCTAAACAAGCAGAGGATAAATGGTATAGTTACTGGTTGCAACATAATTTTTTCAGGTCGGTGCCTGATGAGCGCGAGCCTTATACTATTGTAATACCTCCGCCAAATGTTACAGGTGTGCTGCACATGGGCCATATGCTTAACAATACCATACAGGATGTGCTTATACGCCGTGCCCGCATGAAGGGTAAAAATGCCTGCTGGGTACCTGGTACAGACCATGCCAGTATTGCTACCGAAGCAAAGGTGGTTACCATGCTTAAAGAGCGCGGTATAAATAAAAAAGACCTTACCCGCGAAGAATTCCTGAAATACGCATGGGAGTGGAAAGAAAAATACGGTGGTATTATATTAGAACAGCTGAAAAAACTGGGCGCCTCATGTGATTGGGAGCGGACTAAATTTACCATGGATGAAGATATGTCTGAAGCAGTGATAGATTATTTTGTTCACCTGCATAAAAAAGGACTTATCTATCGTGGTGTTCGCATGGTTAACTGGGATCCGCAGGGAAAAACCGCGGTATCTGATGAGGAAGTTATCCGTAAGGAAGTTAATCAGAAACTATATTATATAAAATACCCTATAGTGAAGGATGAATTGGCGGTATTGAGCGAGAGTCGTGCAGCAAATCATTTTATACATACGCCTAATTTTGTTACTGTAGCCACTACCCGCCCTGAAACCATTATGGCCGATGCGGCAATATGTGTAAATCCTAATGATGAGCGTTACCTGCACCTGCATGGCAGAAAGGTTTATATTCCACTGATAAATCGCGAGATACCAATTATTCTGGACGAATATGTGACCATGGATTTTGGTACCGGCTGTTTAAAAGTTACCCCTGCGCATGATTTGAATGACTATGAGCTGGGCCAAAAACATAAACTGCCAATTATTGATATTTTAAATGACGATGCTACGCTGAATGAGAAAGCACAGATTTTAGTAGGTGAGGACCGTTTTGCTGCCCGTAAAAAGATAGCTGTATTGCTTGAAGAAGCCGGTGCTTTGGCTAAAACAGAAGATTATACCTCGCAAATTGGTTTCAGCGAACGTACTAACGCTGTTATTGAGCCAAAACTTTCTATGCAATGGTTCTGCAAAATGCAGGAGCTGGCCAAGCCAGTCTTGGAATATGTGTTAGATGGCGAAGTAAAGTTGATTCCGGAGAAGTTTATTAATACCTACCGCCACTGGATGGAGAATGTTAGGGACTGGAATATAAGCCGCCAGTTATGGTGGGGTCATCAAATACCTGCTTA
>JAQBNY010000103.1 GCA_028288315.1 Mucilaginibacter sp. | reverse complement strand
CCAATTAACAAATGCGCCATTATATCTAAGGGATATGCATGATCAATAAACGCGTTCAGTGAATAACCAACTGTATTTTTGGTTTGGTACTTATTCCTTATTTTATTGTATAACGCCTTGTTTGTTTCAATGCGGACTTTAATATCTTTTAGCACCTGGCAAAGCTCGGAACATTCATCCTGGAAGCGTGCATAGTCATCCATGTTTTCAGTGCTGAAGACTTTCCCATCAGGCAAAATAAACTTTATGTATTTAGTAGTATGATAAGAGTTTAGCTTAACACCGCAACACATACCGCTTGCATTATTTGATAAAATGCCCCCCATCATGGCGGCGCTTATGCTTGATGGATCTGGCCCTATCTTCCTTTTGTGCTTTTTTAAATAAGTATTAACCATTTGCCCGGTTATACCCGGCTGTACGCGTACTAAGTCTCCAGATGCTTCGATGGTTATCTTATCCCAAAACTGACTAAGATCTACCAGTATGCCATCGGTAATAGATTGCCCGGAAAGGCTTGTACCACCTGTGCGGAACACTAACGGAATATTATATTGATGAGAGAATTTAAATAAGGAAACAATTTCCATTTCCGTAGCAGGCTGAACCACCGCCTTAGGCACCAAATAATAAAAGCCCGCGTCAGACGCATATGATACAAGATCAATATAACGGGTTTTGATGCGGACGGAAGGTAATATCTTACTTAGTTCTTCTTCAATATTCATCACAATGATCGGGCATATAATTTTGGCTCATATTGATAACGGCATAACGGCAAGCTCTGTAAATCTCCGCATTTTCAAACAAATAAAAATAGTGTATCAACATAAATTTTGCAACAATATAGTGCACTATGGGTTCTATCTTCAATATCATTATAATTTACCCATGGAAAGATTTGATATAAAGATTAAACAAGGTAAAGAAGAATTGGATTTTGAAGTAAGGGATTATCTGCACCATGAAGGTGAGAAATGTAAGTTCGAGGTGTTTAAAGATGACATACTGATCGTCAGTTTTACCCCCGACCCACATGAACATTTAACTGTTTGTAAAAACCCCGGAAACTTAGATAAACAGCTGGTGCATTTAATAGCTGATGAATTAGAACACTTTACTTAAATCGCTACAACGAAAACGCCACATAACTATCGCCTGATTTACTGCCTAACTTACCTCCACCGCATGCAATTACAATGTATTGCTTGCCATTTATTTCATACGTTGCAGGGGTGGCATACCCGGCGGCAGGCAGGTTAGCCTGCCAAACCATTTTGCCGGTTTTTTTATTAAAAGCACGAATCTTTTCATCCTTGGTGGCTGCTATAAAAACAAGTCCTCCTTTAGTAACCAATGGGCCGCCATAGTTTTCGGTGCCGGTAATTGGTATCCCTTTTTTGGTTAGTTCAGCAAATTCTCCCAATGGCACTTTCCATAATAATTTACCCGAGGTAAGGTCAACGGCATTAAGTGTACCCCATGGTGGTTTAATGCCGGGATAACCATCTTTATCAACAAATCGGGTATAACCAGCCATGGTGTACGGTGCAGGGGGTAATGCCGTTTTGTCTATCTTTTCTACAGGTTGTATTCCCCCTCTACTGGCAGGACCGGCGGCTTCTTTTTCAGGAATCTTTAATAGAAAGGTAAGCAAGGCTTTCTTCTCCCCTTCGGGTATGGCTTTAAATGACGGCATCATGTTACGGCCGTTATCAATAACGTTTTTAGTCTGCTGCTCGGTAAATTTTTTCTCCAGATTAATCAATGCTGGTATGGTAGACCCGTTGCCTTTCAAATCAACCCCATGACAAGCAATACAACGCTGGTTATATATAGCATGCCCTGCCCCGGCTAATGACTTATCATTCATATTATTCTTGGGCACATCTATCATCATCTGTATCCAGGGTAACTCGCTACAATTAATATACATTATTTTGGTTTGCTGGTCTACAGCTGCACCACCCCACTCGCCACCTCCATCAAAGCCGGGGAATATCCAGCCCCCCTCCTTACTTGGCGGACTAAACATTACCCTATTCTTTACTTTCAGATATTTCTCCATCATATCCTTATGCGTTGCAGGTGTAAGGTCCGTTACATCCTCCGGCGCAAATTTTTGACGCGCAAAAGGCTCGGGCAATGATGGTATAGGCTGGGTAGGCCATGGCTTTTCGCCCGGCAGCCCATTAGTAGGCACGTCTTTTTCATTAATAGGAAATATAGGCTCCCCCGTTACACCGTTAAACATAAATATATAGCCATGCTTGGTTATCTGTGCAACTACATCTACATTTTTACCATTATGTTTTATGGTTAAGAGATTAGGATTCGCCGGTAAGTCGCGGTCCCAAAGATCATGATGGACGAATTGAAAATGCCATATGTATTTACCGGTTGCAGCATCAAGTGCTATTAATGAGTTAGCGTAAAGGTTTTGTCCCTTCCTGTTTCCACCATAAAAATCGCCGCCAATTGCTCCCGTTGGGATGTAAACTATGCCACGGGCCTCATCAAGCGACATCCCTGCCCAGTTGTTTGCGCCTCCCAGACTTTTCCAGGCATCTTTATTCTCCCAAGTCTCGTAACCTCTTTCGCCGGGATGCGGTATAGTATTGAAACTCCAGCGGAGTTTACCCGTAAGCACATCATAGGCCCGTATTGGTGCAGGAGCGGCATCTTCACTTTCTGAAACACGCACGCCCATAATCAATGTATTCTTATATATTACTCCCGGTGTTGTTGATGATACGAATGAATAAATCTTGCGGCCTACATTTTCGGTCATGTCTATATATCCGCCATTACCAAAATTATTAATGGGCTTACCTTCAGCCACATCAATACAATATACCTTGTTGCCTACGTTATAAAATATGCGTTTATTCCCTCCGTTGGCATCCTGCCAGTAAACAACTCCACGGTTAACCTTATAGTATGCCATGGGCTCGTTTCTGCCAACCGTATCTACCAAAGCAGGGTCAAACAGCCAATTTTGCTTGCCAGTAGCCGCATTTAAAGAGAACAGTTTAAGCTTGGGAGTTGAGCCATACAACACACCATTAACCATAATAGGGTTACACTGGTTTTGTGTGCGGCCGCTTGAATCTTTATCATTTGAGCTATATACCCATGCTTGTTTTAAATTAGCAACATTTTGTAACGTAATATCCTCACTGGTAGAGTATCGTGAGCCATCCTTAGCACCTGCATAAGTAGTCCAACCGTTATAGTTATCCTCATTTTTAGAGACCGATTGTTTACAAGAATTGAAAATTATGGATACTAGAATAACTGCTAAAAATAAATAAGCTGATCTCATTGATGCTATAAATTAGTATTACGCTCCAGGTTTACAATTGATTTCCTATTGCAAAATACTTATTTTGCAATAGCATACAACACAATATTGTTAAAAATCCTTTTTGGAGCCAGGCAATTCGGAGAGTTTATCCGGCGGGAACTGGTCAAGCACATATCTGTTCTTAGGCAAGCTGTCCGGATAATTTTCACTCAAAAATTTGATAAGATTCTCTCTGATATAGCACCTTAGATCAAACGCCTGCGATGAATTTCTGGCACTTACCAGCGCACGCAATTCTATAGTGTGTTCCTTAACATCTGTCACCTGTAAAATACCTACCCGTTTGTCCCATAATGGCGATTCATTGAGCAATCGGGTCAATTCTGTCCTCAATATATCAACCGGTACGTTATAATCAACATATAAAAATACAGTTCCCAGTAATTCTGACGTGCTACGTGTCCAGTTTTGGAACGGCTTTTCAATAAAATAATTAATAGGCAAAATAAGCCTGCGCTCATCCCATATATTTAACACCACATAGGTAAGCGTAATATCCTCTACTCTGCCCCATTCGCCCTCAACTACCAGTACATCATCAATCCTGATGGGTTGTGTGAATGCTATCTGGAAGCCTGCCAACAAATTACCCAACGACTTCTGGGCTGCAAAACCAATAATTATTCCGCCTATACCCACACCTGTTAACAAACCGGCGCCTAGCTTTCTTACATTATCAAAGCTTAATAAAATGAGAGAAACAGTTATAAGTATAATAACTACCGTGGCCACTCTACGTATAAACTGCAGTTGAGTACGAATCTTACGCTCTTTTAAATTATCTTCCTTATTGAAATCGTACTTGTGGTAAACATAATCCTCCAATATTTTAATTGCATTCATTAAAAGATTTGAGAAAGAAATAAGCAGAAATATACCCAACCAGGTTTTAAGGGTATCCTCATAAACATCTTTCAGGGTAAGGTAAGGCAGTATAATATTTAGCGTAAGTAAAGGTATAAAGTGATTTAACGGCTTACTTAAATGCGTAACCAGCGACCGGAAGAAAGAGTAATCTGCCGCTTTTTTATTTTTATAATAGTTTAATAATAAGGTAACTATAAACTTAAACACAAAGCCAATAAGCAGTACAAAAGCAATCACAACCAGGTTCCATACCCAGGGCGACAAATTTTTTGATAACAAATTTATTTGCTTTCCCATCTTTACAAAAATATAGGCCGGTCAAGCTTTATTGCTATCCTGTAGGCAGCATTCATTAAGCCCACGTGGCTGTAAGCTTGCGGGAAGTTTCCCCACTGGCTGCCCGTTTTTTCATCAACATCCTCACTAAATAGCAACAAGTGGTTGCAGTACTTCATCAACTTTTCAAACTCTCGTATTGCATCATCCAGCCTGCCAACACAAGCCAGGGCTTCTACATACCAGAAAGCGCAAATCAAAAAAGTTGTTTTAGGCTTGCCAAAATCATCATTGTGGATGTACCGATAAAATAGCCCGCCCTCTGTTTTAAGCTCCTGCTCTAATGCTATCAAATGATCTTTTGCTTTTTGCGATGCCGGGTCAATGTAATTCATCATTATTAGCTGCAGTGTACTGGCATCTAAATGCGGGCTTCCCGCTGCATGTGTATAAACTTTTCGTTCGGTATCATAACAACTTTCAATATGAACCGCGGCACGTGCTTTTAATTGTTGTGCTTTTTCAAGCAATTCTGTATTACCTATAGTTTTGGCAATTTTCTCTGCAGCATTACAACCTGCCCATTGAAACAGGTTGCTATAGCAATGTATGTGTGCAATGTTCCTAAACTCCCATATACCGGCATCCTTCTCATCAATGGTGCGCTCTATTTTACTTAGCAGGAATTTTATCCACCTGTCAGAATCTTTTCTCTCACTAAAAACAAAGCGATGATCGGTGTATAATGGCAACAATGATATGAGCACTTGCCCGTAAATATCATTCTGAATATGCTCTGATGCCTGGTTACCAATACGTACAGGCTTGTTGCCCATGTAACCATCCAGGTGTTCCATTATGGTTTCATTCAGGTCCTTTTTACCGGTAATGCTATACAAAGGCTGATACCGGAAACTGTCTCCTTCTGAAAAAGAAATATCTGTTACATAATTAAAGTAACGCTCCATTTCTTCAAAATGACCAATGTGGTTAAGTGATGTTAATACATAATATGTGTCTCTGAGCCAGCAATAACGATAATCCCAATTACGTTCACTCCCCGGAAACTCAGGTAAGCTGCTGGTACTTGCAGCAATGATTGCGCCGGTATCTTCATATTGATGGATCTTTAATACCAGCGCTGATCGCACTACATACGGCTGATAAAAGGTTGCAATGGAAGAGTGCTTTATCCACAAGCGCCAGTATTCAATAGTTTCACGCAGATATTCTTCTGATGTACTTATCAATGATCCCTCAAATTCTGCACCGTAGTTTAACAGCAGGTATTTAGTTTCATTTAATGAAAAGTATTCTTCATCTATAAGGTAAGCAAGAGAGATGTTTGATGTTAAGGTCATTTTTTCACCACACCCCGTAAACTCTATTGAGTCGCTGCCTTGTAGCCTGTCCTGCTTTGTACGGCCATAATCACAAACAGGCTCGCATTTAACCTTAATACGGGGAGTACCTTCTAATGATTCTATTTTACGAATTAAAATCAGTGGCTTAAAATATCTACTATGTACAAAAAACCTTGGTGCAAAATCTGTTACCCTGTATTTGCCGTGAGTGCAGGTGATCTCGGTACGTAATACGTTAGTGTTTTCTAAATAATATTGTCTCGAAGTGAACTCACCTTGTGGCAGAATAGAAAATTCGCCGCCCTTATTGGTATCCAGCAAACCACCAAATACAAACGGACTATCAAACCGTGGCCAGCACATCCATTCAATATTAGTGTTTTTGTTAATGTGGGCAAGAAAGGCGCAATTGCCAACTAAACCGGTCTGATAAACATGTTTTTCCATTAGCAGTATCTTGAAAATTACCTAAGCAACAACAGTTTATAAGAATTGTTAGCCTAAAGATTAAATTCAGATTACTAAATTTCACATGTATATTAGATCATGATGGAACATTGGTGCTTTTTATGGCATCAACAAGGGCATCTGTCATTTTATAAATATCGGCTTGTTTATAAATTATATTATCACAGCCAAACTTGGCAGAGAAACGCTCCATCCCTGTATAATCTGATAATATCACAACCGGCAAACTGCGTGTATTTGGGTTGCATTTTAACTGATGACAAAGCGAACCGCCGTTTAGCTCATCCAAAATAAAGTCAACAATCAGTATATCTGGTTTAATAATCTGCAGTTCTCTAAATAAATTATTAGCTGATTTAAGACCCGTGACTTCAAAATGCCGGCATCGTAATTCTGCCTGCATACTGTTCAAAAATTGTGTATCGGTACTCACAATTAATAACTTCCTCATAATGATCTTGAGTTTTATAACACAATATACAATTTGTATCAATTGGTTGCGCTATCGTTTTAAGAAAATTTATTTTATAAAACAATTAACGCTAATGCTGTTTTACTTGTATGATTTATAAAATATACCCAGGCAAGCCTTATCCACTGGGTGCTACATGGGATGATAAAGGTGTAAACTTCGCACTATATGCCGATAACGCCACAGGCGTTGAGCTATGCTTATTTAATAATGGTAAAGAAAAAAAAATAGCCTTAAATGAACGCACGCATCAAATATGGCATTGTTATATACCAGGAATTGAACCCGGACAGCTTTATGGCTATCGGGTTCACGGTCCATTTGAACCGGAGAACGGCCACCGTTATAACCCAAATAAGTTATTGATAGATCCTTATGCAAAAGCTATTTCTGGGGTGATAAACTGGCACGACTCCATATTTGGATATGAGGTAGGCCACCCGGATGAGGATTTGAGCTTTAGCGATACAGACAGTGCCGACTTTGTTCCTAAATCTGTTGTTATAGATTCACATTTTGCATGGGAGGATGATCAGCCGCCAAGAGTTCCTTATCACCAATCTATTATTTACGAAGCGCATGTTAAAGGATTTACGCAACAACACCCGGATATTCCAGAAGAAATAAGAGGCACTTACGAAGCTTTGGGCCATCCGGTGACTATCAAATACTTACAGGATTTAGGCATTACCGCTATAGAATTAATGCCTGTTCACCAGTTTGTTGCCGATCGCCATTTGGTTGAAAAGGGCTTAACTAATTATTGGGGTTATAATACCATTGCCTTTTTTGCACCTGACGTACGATATGCCGGTAGGATTGACGCAGGTAAACAAGTGCAGGAGTTTAAACAAATGGTGAAAGAATTGCACAAAGCCGGTATTGAAGTGATACTGGATGTAGTTTATAACCATACCGGAGAGGGCAACCATTTAGGGCCAACACTATCTTTCAAAGGCATTGACAATGCATCATACTACAGGCTGGTAGAGGATAACCAGCGATATTATAAAGATTATACCGGTACAGGTAACACCTTAAATGCCATGTTGCCTAATGTACTGCGGTATATTATGGATAGCCTGCGTTATTGGATAGAGGAAATGCATGTAGATGGCTTTAGGTTTGATCTGGCCTCAACCCTTGCACGTGAATTGCATGAGGTGAACCGCCTAAGCGCTTTTTTTGATATTATTCACCAAGACCCCATTATATCGCAAGTAAAACTAATTGCCGAACCGTGGGATGTAGGCGAAGGTGGTTACCAGGTAGGTAAATTCCCCCCCGGCTGGGCCGAGTGGAACGGCAAATACCGCGATTGTATACGTGATTATTGGATAGGTGCAGATAGTATGCTGGGCGAATTTGGCCAGCGTTTTACCGGCAGCCCCGATCTTTATCAGGATGATTACCGCAGACCTACTGCCAGCATTAATTTTATAACCGCACATGATGGCTTTACTCTTAACGACCTGGTATCATATAACGAAAAGCATAACGAGGCAAATGGCGAGGATAATAATGATGGCGAGAGCCATAACCGCTCATGGAACTGCGGCGTTGAGGGCCCAACAGATGACCCGGAAATAAATAAGCTACGCGATAGGCAAAAACGCAACCTATTAGCAACCCTATTTTTATCGCAAGGGGTACCTATGTTAGTTGCAGGCGATGAATTTGGCCGAACCCAACATGGTAACAATAATGCTTATTGCCAGGATAACGAGATCTCCTGGTTAAACTGGGCCGAAGCAGATGAGAAATTACTGACATTTACACGCAAGCTTATTCAGATAAGGAAAGAGCACCCTATCTTCCGCCGGCGGCGCTGGTTTCAAGGGCAGCCTGTTAAAGGAAAAGGATTGGAAGATATTGCCTGGTTTTTACCAGAAGGAGTAGAAATGGAAGAAGAGAACTGGAATCATGATTTTGCACGTTCACTTGGCGTATTTTTAAATGGACTTGGATTACATTCCGTAGGATCACAAGGTGAAAAAATAACAGATGACAGCTTTTATGTAATCTTTAATGCCCATCATGAAGCACTTGAATACAAGTTGCCAGAAAAGATATACAGCAAGAAATGGAAAATTATATTGGATACCAACAACGATGAAATTAATGAGCAAACTTTAAATGAGCAGGAAAGTATCACTGTAGAAGGAAGGTCAATTGTTTTATTGCATCATCCGCTTCCATAAAAATGAACACTAATAATTCATCAAATATGCAGCCGGGTATTACTTTTTCGTCTATAGGGAAAGCAAAGGTTATACTTTGGGCTCCATATGCAAAAAAAGCGGCTATTGCTTTGCCTCAAAGACAGCTCATTATTCCTCTTTACAAAAAGGACAAAGGTTATTGGGAATTAGAATCTGATCAGATACAACCTAATGATAAGTATAAATTTTTACTGGATGATACTAAAGAACTTCCAGACCCAGCTTCTAAATTCCAACCGGATGGTGTGCATGGTGAGTCGCAGGCAATTGACATACAACCTATAGTTTGGACAGATGAGAGCTGGCAAAACCCGCCATTAGCTGAATATATTATTTACGAACTGCACACCGGTACCTTTACGCCAGAGGGCACTTTCAAATCAATAGAAAGCAAGTTATCCTATCTAAAAGATCTCGGCATAACCGCAATAGAAATAATGCCGGTAGCACAGTTTCCGGGCGAACGAAATTGGGGATATGATGGTGTTTTCCCTTATGCTGTTCAAAATTCATATGGTGGCCCCAAAGGTTTAATGGAACTGGTTAATGCCTGTCATAAAACTGGTCTTGCGGTAATATTAGATGTCGTTTATAATCATGTTGGCCCTGAGGGGAATTACTTTAATGAAATTGGGCCATACTTCACTGATAAATATCGTACTCCTTGGGGCAATGCCATAAATTTTGATGATGCATGGTGCGATGATGTGCGAAACTATTTTATTCAAAACACGCTGATGTGGTTTAGGGATTTTCATATCGATGCTCTGCGTATGGATGCTGTGCACGCAATAAAAGATTTCAGCCCGAAACATATTCTGCAAGAAATGAAGGAAGCTGTTGATGAATTAATGGCAAAAACCGGCCGCACACATTATTTAATAATTGAATTTGACCTTAATGATAAGCGCTTTATAGACCCGATAGAACAACATGGCTTTGGTATGGATGCTCAATGGATAGATGAATTTCATCATGCCTTGCGGGTGACAGCCGGGGGCGAACGAAATGGTTATTACGAAGATTTTAATGGTATAGCCCATCTCGCAAAAGCATACCGGGATGCATATGTTTATGATGGTCAATATTCACAGCAGCGCTTAAAAACATTCGGCACAAAAACGGATAATCCGGGACAGCAATTTGTTGCTTTCTCGCAAAATCACGATCATGTGGGCAACCGTATGCTGGGCGAACGCAGCAGTACCTTGTTCAGTTTTGAGATGCAAAAACTGATGGCGGGCGCGGTGATGGTTAGTCCGTACCTGCCTATGTTGTTTATGGGCGAGGAATGGAGTGAGCAGAACCCCTTTTTATATTTTGTAAGCCATACCGATAAGGAACTTATTGAGGCTGTACGTAAAGGTCGAAAAGAAGAATTCGCGGCCTTTCATGCGGAGGGTGAAGCACCAGACCCTCAATCAGAAACAACGTTTGAACAATCAAAGTTAAACTGGGAGAGCTTGGATAAAGAACAGCATAAAATAATGCTGCACTATTACAAAACGCTTATTGCTTTACGTAAAAGGCTGCCTGCCTTGTATTCGCTCAATCGTAAAAATTTAACGGTTGAGTTTAATGAGGAACAGCAAACATTACAACTGCACCGATGGGAGAATGAACAGCACGTTTATTGCTTTATGAATTTCTCTAAAAAGCAACAGCCGTTGGCCCTGCCTGCAGAGTATGGCGATTTGAAAGTTGCGCTGGATTCGTCGGCAACTGAATATAAAGATGCAGCCGAAAAACAGGAACATTTGATATCGTCCACGGTTATTAAACCTGAGTCTATAATTATTTACATCAACTAATGTTTAATCCTATCTCTACATATCGTATTCAGTTTCATAAGGATTTTACTTTCAATCATCTTGAACGGATAATCCCTTATCTGGCTAAGCTTGGCATTAAAACCCTGTATGCATCTCCCATTTTTAAAGCCGTACCGGGCAGCACACATGGCTATGATAGTGTTGATCTATTAACTATCAACTCAGAAATTGGCACACTTGATCAGTTAAAGCAAATCAGCAAAACGTTAAAAAAAGAGGGCATTAGCTGGCTGCAGGATATTGTACCCAACCATATGGCTTTTCATTCGGATAACCTTTGGTTAATGGATCTGTTGGAAAAAGGGCCGCTATCTTTATATCGTAACTACTTCGACCAAAGTCTTGCAGATAGTACCTTGTTTAGGGGCCCTGTTATGGTGCCTTTTTTAGGTAATGATTTAGAGGAAGTAATTGAGGCCGGGGAACTTAAAATAGACTGGAATCAAAACAGACTGATGTTTAAATATGCTGAACAAGTTTGGCCATTAAACTTAAGAACCTATCACCAGGTATTGCAGGCAATATCTGAACAAACAGATGCCATTAAACAAATACTGCAACAGATACACCAGGTTAATGAAATGGCCGATGCAGAGGCTTTTTCTTTAGAAATGAATGAGCTTAAACTGCAGCTATCGTCATTAATAAATAATGAAGCATTCAGTCAATATTTACAGGATTGCCTTAAAAACATAAACAGCAATAAGCAACAATTAAAGGCAATAGCAGGGCAGCAATACTACCGTTTATGTAACTGGAAGGAAACAGATACCAATATCAACTTCAGACGCTTTTTTACTGTGAATGGATTGATTTGCCTAAACATTCAACGGGAAGAGGTTTTTAATCATGCACATCAATTAGTTAGCTCACTTTTAAAGGAGGGTATAATTAATGGTTTACGTATTGATCATATAGATGGCCTGTATGACCCCGCTCAATATCTGCAACGCTTACGGGCTTTAGCAGGTGATGATACCTATATAGTAGTAGAAAAAATATTAGAGCCGGATGAGGAATTACCACAAACATGGCCCATACAAGGTACCACTGGCTATGACTTTCTGGCCACTGTAAACAACTTATTCACTAATCAAAAAAGCGAAAAGGCCTTTACCAGCTTCTATAAAAGCCTAAAGGTGAGTAACCAATCGGTAACCCGGCAAATACAGGAAAAAAAGTCGCTGATCCTGACCGAACACATGAATGGCGAACTGGAAAATTTAACGAGGTTATTTATAGAATCCGGGTTATCTGACAAATCTATAGAGCATAACCAAATTAAACTGGCTATTTCGCAAATGCTGATTGAGTTCCCTGTATATCGTTTTTATGGCAATGCTTTCCCTTTAAACAAGCAGGAAAGCGGCTGGCTTGCGCGCATCTTTAAAAAGATTAAAAAGCACCAGCCTGATCTACTTGCTGCAACAGAGCTCTTAGAACAAGTATTTTTAGAAAAACCGCAGCAGAGGGATGAAGCATACAATGAAAAAGCACTTCGTTTTTACCAGCGCTGCATGCAGTTTACCGGCCCGCTCATGGCTAAAGGTGTTGAAGATACCTTAATGTACACTTACAACCGCTTTATTGATCATAACGAGGTGGGTGACTCGCCCGAGACATTTGGATTATCTACAACTGAATTTCATGAAACCATGCAAAAGCGGCAGCAGCAATGGCCACTTGCCATCAGCGCCACTGCCACACACGATACCAAACGCGGCGAAGGCGTGCGTGCACGTTTAAATGTGCTCACCAGCATACCGGATGAATGGCTTAAAGCTGTAAGTGAGTGGCAGCAACTGAACAATGGTATTAAAACTAATGGCGCACCCGATGAAAACGATGAATACTTTATTTATCAAACGTTAATTGGCGCCTATCCTATGCCTGGTCAAGATGAGGATGATTTTAGCACCCGGTTAAATGATTACCTTGAAAAAATGCTTCGCGAAGCAAAAAGGCACTCCAACTGGGCAGCACCAAATGAAGAATATGAAACAGCAGTAAAAAATTTCGCAGCCGCATTGCTTGATAAATCAAGGCCTTTTTGGGAAAGTTTTACCAACCTCCATGAGAAAGTAAGCAGGCTAGGTATAGTGAACTCATTTTCGCAAGCAACGCTAAAACTAACTTGCCCGGGTGTACCCGATATTTACCAAGGGACTGAACTTTGGGATTTGAGTCTCGTAGACCCGGATAACCGCCGCGCGGTTGATTATGAACTTAGGAAAGGGCTATTAAATACTGCGGAAGAATTAGGCGAATTGTGGAAGAACCGCTTTACAGGACAAATAAAAGTATGGCTTGTTAGTAAGTTGCTTCATTTGCGTACAAAATATCCCGACGTGTTTAGTAAAGGCGATTATATCCCCCTACAGGTAAAAGGTGAACACAAAGATAACGTGATTGCCTTTGCACGTGTGCATAAAGGTATTTGGATAGTAGTAGTTACGCCTTTAGATTTGGCTTCTATATATGACGGTAAACTCACTACTCTAGCAAACATCAATTGGAAAAACACACGTATAATCTTTCCCGCTAACGCACCTGCAAACTGGGAAAATGTATTAACCAATACTACCGGCAAACATCAAAAGCAAATTGAAATAAAAGATGTTTTACAAGAAATATCTGTTGCTGTTTTAAAGCTTGAGCATCCTAAAAGTGGCCGTAGTGCAGGCATTTTACTCCATATTACTTCATTATCATCGCTATTTGGGGTAGGTGATTTTGGTCTGCAGGCAAAAAAATTTGCTGATCTGCTACACCACTGTCATCAACAATACTGGCAAATTTTGCCCCTTAATCCAACTGGCCAGGCTGATGCTTATTCTCCTTACAGCTCTTATTCCAGTCATGCTGGAAACATATTCCTGATTAGTCCGGAGTTATTATTTAATGAAGACTTGCTTACAGAAGATGACCT
>JAQBNY010000102.1 GCA_028288315.1 Mucilaginibacter sp. | reverse complement strand
CTGGGATCGAACCAGCGACACAAGGATTTTCAGTCCTTTGCTCTACCGACTGAGCTATGATACCGCTCCGTTTAAGGTTTGCAAATGTAGCGTTTTTTTTATTTTCAGAAAGTATTTTTTTCATTTTAAATTGTAATTATGTAGTAAGACAGCGTAGTTTAGTCTTCTGCTATTGAAAGTCAGGCGTTTAAGAATAAAATTATTCTTGATTATTTTTTTCAACTTATCAGCCCTTGCAACGTTAAAACAAATCCATACTTTAGCTTTAAAATTACTATGCACGCATAATATAATGATTGGACAAGTTATATTTATCATCATTTTACTGGCTGCTGTTTATCTGTTTGGTAAAAACGTGGCAAAAGTACGACGCAATATATTATTAGGCAGGGATACCAATAGGTCAGATGATCCGGCCAGGCGCTGGAAAGTGATGGCTAAAGTGGCCCTTGGTCAAACCAAAATGGTAAAGCGCCCCGTTGCAGCTATTATGCATTTCTTTATTTACATAGGGTTTGTAATTATTAACCTGGAAGTACTGGAGATAATGATAGATGGGATATTTGGTTCGCACCGTATATTCTCTGAGCCATTAGGCAGCCTTTATGGTTTGCTGATAGGTAGCTTTGAGATACTGGCCGTGCTGGTGCTGGTAGCATGTGTAGTTTTCCTTGCACGGCGTAATATGCTGCGTTTAAAGCGCTTTAACGGCATAGAGATGACCGCCTGGCCAAAGTCTGATGCAAATTACATCCTCATAATTGAAATACTGCTCATGATGGCCTTCCTGACCATGAACGCAGCTGATTATAAATTACAATTGTTACATTTTGGTCATTATACTGAAGCGGGGAGTTTTCCAGTAAGTACTTTAATAGGGCCGCTATTGCCAACTGGTGCTAATGCATTAGCAACTATTGAGCGGGTTTGCTGGTGGTTTCACATCATTGGGATACTGACATTCTTAAATTACCTGCCATATTCCAAGCACTTTCATATTTTGCTGGCGTTCCCAAATACGTGGTATTCTAATCTGCATAAAAAAGGGGAGTTCACCAACATGGCGTCGGTTACAACTGAGGTAAAAGCAATGCTTGATCCATCTTTTGTGCCCGAAGCTACAGCGGTAAGCCGCTTTGGTGCTAAAGATGTAACTGACCTTACCTGGAAGAACCTGATGGAAGCATATACTTGTACCGAGTGTGGAAGGTGCACATCGGTTTGCCCGGCAAATATTACAGGTAAGCTGCTATCGCCCCGCAAAATAATGATGGATACCCGCGATAGGCTGACCCAGGTAGGTAATAATATAGATAAGCATGGCAAGGATTATACAGACGATAAGGCCTTGCTGGATAATTACATTACCCGAGAAGAATTATGGGCCTGTACAACCTGTAATGCCTGTGTGGAGGCCTGCCCGGTGAACATTAACCCGCTTGAAATTATAACAGAAATGCGCAGGTACTTAGTGATGGAAGAATCACAGGCACCGGCAAGTCTTAATAATATGTTCGGCAATATGGAGAATAATGGCGCTCCATGGAAATACAGCCAGGCCGACAGGTTTAACTGGGCGGAGAGAAGTTAACAGTTTGCAGCTTGAGTTTACAGTTTAGAAGAACAACATGGAAGAACAGGTTACAGATATAATAGAAAGCAAGTACAACCAATTCATAGAGCGGGTAGCTGCAACTAAACTGGTGTGGGGATTGAAAAGCAAAACTGGCTGGGCTAATTCCGAATCTGCCGAAGATGAAAAGGTAGGTGTGATACCGTTTTGGTCGGAGAGGGCTTATGCCAAGATTTGTGCACGCGATGATTGGAAAAGTTATTCGCCTACTGAAGTGCCACTGGCTAATTTTTTAGAAGACTGGTGCATAGGCATGGCCGAAAATGAAACTTTGGTAGGTACTAACTGGGATGCCAATATGCTGGGCAAGGAAGCTGATGCCTTAGAGGTTGTGCTTGATATACTGAACAGGTTAAAGGCTATCAACTCTACCATTAAGTTTACAAACTACAGCAGTATAGATGAATTCATAACAGACATTAGTGAAGAATAATAGGAATGGAACAAAAGATACCTACCATGGCCGAAATGGCTGCTGAAGGCAAAGAACCTGAGATTTTGTTTTGGGTAGGCTGTGCCGGCAGTTTTGACGAGCGGGCACAAAAAATAACCCGCGATATATGCAAGATATTGCAGCATGTGGGTATTAGCTACGCCGTATTAGGTACTGAAGAAAGCTGCACCGGCGACCCTGCTAAACGGGCAGGTAATGAATTTTTGTTCCAGATGCAGGCTATGGCCAATATTGAGGTGCTGAATGGCTACAACATTAAAAAGATAGTGACAGGCTGCCCGCACTGCTTTAATACAATAGCAAACGAATATCCCGGTCTCGGCGGTAAGTATGAAGTGATACACCACACCCAGTTAATACAAGGCCTTATAAACGATGGTAAACTGAAAGCAGAGGGAGGGGAGAGCTTTAAAGGCAGACGCATTACTTTTCATGACCCCTGTTATTTGGGCCGTGGTAATAATGTGTACGAGGCCCCACGTGCAGCGCTTGAAATTTTAGATACCGAACTGGTTGAAATGAAACGCTGTAAAAGCAACGGGCTATGCTGCGGTGCAGGTGGCGCCCAAATGTTTAAAGAGCCAGAGCCCGGTAAAAAAGATGTGAATATGGAACGTATGGCTGATGTGCTGGAAGCTAAAGCGCAAATAGTAGCATCAGCATGCCCGTTTTGTATGACCATGATGAGCGATGGCGTTAAGCACATGGATAAAGACCAGGAAATTAAAGTGCTGGATATTGCAGAGATAACCGCGAGGGCTAACGGGTTATAAAGTTTTAGCTTTTAAAAATTGTAATGTCTGCCGCAAACTGTCTAACCTTGCCTGCGCTGTTTTTTTGACGGGGATATTCAGTGTAGTGGCCATTGAATCCATGTCTCCCTGAGGGTCATTGTAGGTTTGAACAATTATGTCATCGGCCTGGGTTTTTACTTGCAAGGTATCGGTTAGGTCGGCCCCAACAATGTAATTCATATCCTGAAAATGTTTTATATGGAAAGAATAATATTCCTGTTTACCTTGTTGATAAGTTTTTCGTAAACGGATAAAATGATCAGTCGTAAGCATTATTTCGTACTTTTTTAACTTGGGCTCAACAGATGGGTCATAGCTTTCGTTAAGGAATTTGTTACCCCAGTTTAACCATTCCTGCTCGCCCATATATGCCGAAAAACCGCATGTAAATGCACATATTGATATTAGAAATGCAAAAAGTAGCACTTTTTTTGTTCGTGGCAGAAGTGATGTTTGCATGACAACAAATAATATCTACAAGTTAATAAATTGAATAAATTTGCGTTATGGAATTTTCTTCACACTCAAGGGTTTGGGTATATCAATCAGACAGAAAACTGACTGCAGATGAGGCTGTGCAAATACAAATGCACATGGATAATTTTACCCGCAGTTGGACTGCTCATAACAACCAACTGAAAGCTAAAGCCGAGATCAGGTACAACCGTTTCCTGGTGCTGATAGTGGACGAAAGCCAGGCTGGTGCCAGTGGCTGCTCCATTGATAAATCGGTAAATTTTATGAAACAATTGGAGCAGGAGTTCGGCATCAATTTATTTGATAGGTTTAACCTTGCTTACCGCGATGGAGAAGAAGTTATATCTGTACCGCGCCATCAGTTTGAAGAGCTTTTAAAATCAGGAGCAATTAATACCGAAACCATTGTGTTTAATAACCTCGCCCAAAACGTAGCTGAGCTGGAAACAAAATGGGAAGTTTCATTTAAAGATAGCTGGCATATACAACTGTTCCGCGATTTGGTGGTTAATTAATTAACGGCTAACTATCGTATTAATACTGATAGGAGAGTACCCGAATAAGCTCCAGCATAGCTGCACATACTTGTAAAAATATTATATTGCATTATGGAACAGTATGATAACCGGGTTGATGCTTACATTGGTAAATCGGCAGATTTTGCACAACCTATACTCAATTATATAAGGGAGATTATTCATGAAGCATCGCCGTTAATAACGGAGACCATTAAATGGGGCTGCCCCTCATTTGACTATAAGGGGCCAATAGTAATGATGGCAGCCTTTAAGCAACATTGCGGACTTAACTTATGGAAGGCATCGCTAATGGACGACCCTGATGGTGTGATGAAGCTAAATGATGAAAATGCCGGGCAGTTTAGCCGTATCACCAGCATAGCTGATTTGCCACAAAAAAATGTATTGATTGATTTTATAAAGCAAGGTGTTGCGCTAAACGAAAAAGGTTTAAAAGTTCCTACCAATAAAACCACAGGAGAAAAGGCAGAGCTAGTTGTTCCGGATTATTTTACTGCTGCCTTAGATAGTAACCCGCAGGCTAAAGCTAATTTTGATGGTTTTAGCTACTCTCAAAAAAAGGAGTATTTGGAATGGTTTATAGAGGCAAAGTCTGAAACTACCCGTGATAAGCGTGTGCAAACCTCTGTAGAGTGGATCTCGGAAGGGAAATCAAGAAATTGGAAGTATCAGCGTAAATGATCATTTAGCAAGCAGGGTTACTCTACCAACTTTGCCAGGCAAAGAGATCGCCTAAAATTCCAGTGGACCTAACCTGCGCATGTTATTGCGGATTAAGTATTGCCTGCGCTTTAAATAACGGGTAGGCTGGGTTGCTGACCACTTAAGCGGACTTGGGAATATCACTGCAATAGCAGCAGCCTGGCGGTTGGTTAATTTTGATGCCGGCTTATGAAAGTAAGCTTGCGAGGCAGCCTCAATACCATATATACCATCGCCCATTTCAATTACGTTGAGGTAAACTTCCATTATGCGCTTTTTACTCCAAAAAGCTTCTATGAGTACGGTAAACCATGCCTCAAAGCCTTTGCGTACAAATGAGCGGCCCGGATACAAAAAAACGTTTTTTGCTGTTTGCTGGGTAATGGTGCTACCACCAATTAGCTTTTTACTTTTTTGATTTTTGCGGATGGCTCGCTGTATCGCATTAAAGTCAAAGCCGTGGTTCTCCAGAAAGGTTTGATCCTCTGCGGCTACAGCAGCGCGTTTCATGGGGTCGGCAATGCTGTCAAAATCTACCCATTGCTTATCTATCTTCCAATCCAGCCCTCTTGCTTTACGCTCAAAGCCACGTTGTATCATCAGTAGGGTAAACGGCGGGTTTACAAAACGAAACAGTAACACACCAAATAAACTGGCAGCCACAAAAACAATAGCAGCTAACTTAATTATCCGAAAAACGAGTTTGAAAATGCCGCCACGCTTTGATTTCGATTTTTTTTTAGAGGTTCGTTTCACGGTTGTATTACTATCTACTTAAACAAAAAAGGTGTTTAGCCTAAACTAAACACCTTTTTTAAATTTTATATTCGAATTTCAAAATTGAACATTCGAAATAAGGTTAATTACTCAGCTACAACTGAGAAAGGAACCTGAACTTTCACTTCTTTGTGAAGGTTTACAATTGCGGTGTAATCACCAACAAATTTTGGTTCCTGGTCAAAAGTGATACGACGACGGTCAACTTCAAAACCTTCTTTCTTTAATGCATCAGCTACCTGTATGGTATTGATAGCACCAAATATTTTACCGGTTTCGCCAGCTTTTGCACCAATAGTAAGTTTAACACCTTCTAAACGGGCAGCAATAGCATCAGCATCCTTGCGTATTTTATCTTGTTTAAACTGAGCTTGCTTTAAGTTTTCTGCTAAAACTTTACGTGCACTTTCAGTTGCTAATA
>JAQBNY010000100.1 GCA_028288315.1 Mucilaginibacter sp. | reverse complement strand
CCTTCAGGAAGTTTTCCTGAGATATACGCCAGGCACCCGATATAGCTGGGAAATACCCCCATTGATTATTGATACCTGCCCTTGATGAACCATCGGCCCTTAATGATGCCGTTACCAGGTATTTGTCCTCATAACCATAATTTATACGGCCAAAGTATGAATTGGTAGTCCAATCGGTTTTATAGGTTGATACCTGTTTGTTTGCGCTGGCAGCATTTAACGTAGTTACACCTGCCGGAAATCCTGTTCCGTACAAATAGCTATCTGTATATTTTTCTTCTATGGCAGAAGTTCCGATAACGGCAGTAATGCTGTGCTTTTTATTGATAACTGTGGTATAAGTTAAGGTATTATCCCATGTATAACGGAATGTTTCATTATTCTCGCTGCTGCCAATACCGTTAACCTGACTGGCGCCCTGATTAGTTAATGGATTGGTAAATGAATCGTTATTATAATTATTTAACGAAACACCAAATTGTGAGCGGTATTTAATATTATACGGCAGTGTTATTTCCGTGTGGATATTGCCTAACAGGTTGTTTCTGATGTATTTATTATCGTTGCTGTAAATATCATCTAACGGGTTTGTTGTATTATCGGAGTTTGACTGATACATACCGTTTGGACCATATATTGGAACTATTGGCGGAGTAGATAAAGCCGCCAAAACGGCACCACCGTGATTGGCAGAACTGTTATCATTTACAGTGCGGCCGTTAGTTCTGTTATAGGCAATATTGGTTCCGAACGTTAACCAATCTTTGGCTTTTTGTTCCAGGTTTAAATTAATAGAGTAGCGTTTAAAATTGGTTCCGTTAATGATACCATCCTGGTTCAGATCTCCTAAACCTATATAAAAAGTGCCTTTTTCACTACCGCCAGATAAGCCAACATTTACACCGCTTTGATTAGCTGTGCGGTAGGTAAGATCCTGCCAGTTGTTGTTTGCGGTAAAGTTTGACGGGAATGCCGGTACAGTTTGCCCGGCATTGGTGTATTCATCAGTGATCAGGCTCTTGTACTGGTCGGCATTCAGCAGGCTTAATTTTTTAACTATCTTCTGTTTGCCGGCATACATATTTATCTCAACCTTAGTTTGGCCGCTGGCACCTTTTTTAGTTGTAATTAATACTACACCATTAGTAGCACCCAGTGAACCATAAATTCCGGCAGCTGATGCATCTTTCAATACGCTTATAGATTCAATATTGTTAGGATCTATACTTGCTGTGTTGGTTACCACAACACCATCAACAACATATAATGGCTCTGAACCATTAGGTGATGATGCACCACGTATCCTAACGCTAAAGTTTCCGCCCCCAGGCGCGCCCGATGCATTAAACACCTGTACACCTGCAGCTTTACCATCCAATATCTCAGATGAGTTAACTATTGGCCTGGAGCTAACATCCTTAACACCTACAGTTGCTATGGCCGATGTAATGTCTCTTTTGCGCTGTGAACCGTAACCTACCACCACAACCTCACTAAGTTGTTTATTGTTGGAGGCTAATGTTACATTGATCTCGGTTTGATTATTGACAGGAATTTCCTGATTGTTAAACCCCACAAACGAGAATACTAATGTTGCTGTTGGAGAAACATTAATAGAGTATTTACCATTTAAATCTGTAGATGTGGCTTCGGTTGTGCCTTTAATTACAACAGTTGCTCCCGGTAGGGGCAATCCCTGGTCATCCTTGACCACTCCCTTAACTGTGCTTGTTTGCGCGAAGGCAAACAAACAACCTGATAAAAGAAGGACTAATAAAGTAAATCTTTTTTTCATGGATTTTAGTTTAATAATTAAAAATCGGTTACAGGCTCGGGCATGTTCAAATCAATGCGCGAGTAACATTGTGTCTTTAATATTTTCCGGGCTATATTTATTCATAGGCCGGTAATTTGCTGCTGTTATGCATACCCTTAAACAATTTAGTTTGCTACAGATCGGAATTATATAGCAATAAGTTAATTTCTTATGCCGGGTTGTAGCGGAAATTAGGTCTTCCAGATTTAGTGATGTTATTAATAACTATGTGGGTGTGTCTTTGTTTTACCCTAATAATAAATTTAACTAATTTAACATAGAATATTAGAGCTTGTCCGAACGGTCGTACCTCTGATCGGCTCGGATGTCTTTTTAAAGTTCCGCTTTTTCTTGTTTTCCAGTTTCAATCAACAACTTATAAACACCTCATTATTCTTGTTTTTTATCCTGAAACATTCCGGCACCGGTGAAAACCTTAGGAAGAAAAGAAACCACACCGCTTATCCCCGCTACCAGCGCAATTATTTGTTTGAACATGGCTTCCTGGGTAAAAAAGATAAATACAGCTATGGATAACAATAATATTAGCAATGGAATTTTAAATGCCTTCCAACTGGAATTTTCGTGAAACGTTTTGCTCAAAATGGAAAACTCATCTTTATTCTTAGTTGTTAGCAAATATGCTCTGAAACTGGGACTAAATAATCTAACATAGTCTTCATCAACTACTAACACACCTCTTTTTATAAGCTCATTAATTTCCGAGGTGTTTTTATGATTCATCAATCCATCCCGTGCAAAATCAAACAGCAAATACTTTTCCTTCTCTGAGCATTTTTCCCATATGCCATCGTACAGCTTCTCGTATTTCTTTCCTTCATCAATAATTCTCCTCTCATCACCGCTCAGATCGTAACTGCTATTGCAAGATGCCAGATCATATTCACCAGCTTTACTATTGTTAGCTTTAACAGCCTCACTTGTAGCATAATATTTGTTTATAAGAGAATCCTTACTATCCAGCGGTGCTGTACGCAGATATTTTCTTAGAAATATAATATCCACATTTATTCTTATCCATTTATACACCCCCCATATCAGGAAACCTGTGAATAAGAATATCCATACTGCTTGCAGCCACCCTCCCGGATTTAATAAGTAGGAATTAGGCATTTTGGAAATAATATGCATAAATGTACCATGCCGGCGAGTCGACTTAGACCAAAAATGGAGCGAGTCCTTTTTTATTTTCGAGTACCAGGCACCATCGGAGGCGCTGTCAGGTAGAGAAGGATATAAGGGAGGGTCATCATAATAATAAGAGTTGGCTACTTTATCAGCAATAGTGAAATAAAATTCCCCATTCTTATCCCATCTTTCCGTATGCCGGAAACTACCTGAATCCCTCCGTTTGATAGAATCGCCATAAATAGTATACACCCAGTTTAGATTTGACGCAGCAGAATTTAAAGAGTCACTCCTGTATATAATCGCTCCTCCTACACTTTTTCTCCTTTCATTCATACCTGAGCGCATGTAAATCTGCTGTTTTTTTACTGATTGGATTATCTCCTGTTTATGTGCATACCAGGAATACACTATTGCCGGTAAACACGACAGGCAAATAATCAGGGCAGTAATCATCCAACTATAGTTAGCAACATATGATTTTATTGGTGACTTATTGAAGCTGAAACGCGACCTATTTTTCGACAAAACATGCACTACCACTAAGGCATTAAGAAGACCTTGAAAAAGCAGAAAATGGTATGTAACCGGAAAATGGGTTAACCTTGTATAAAAGAAAAACAGAATACTGATAAAAAAGTGCGCTCCAATCAGGTAGCATACTTTCTTTTGGGCCAGTGTTAACTCTTTCCACCGTAGAGTGCTCATTGGATGCAAAATGGCAGTACGGATAATGAATAACGCCGTAAACAGATTTAAGGGAGTAAATAATGCCAGCGTAAAGCCAACGTAGCTTATTTGCGGAAATAACAAAAGAAGCGATAAAATGATTAGCGCGTAAACTGTTAAAAAGAGAAGGCTCCGATAATAAAATAATGACTCTTTTTCCTGTGGTATTATCCAGCCTAAAGAATCCTTGAAAGAACATATTAGTGGGTAGTAATAGAAGCCCTTTCGCATAAATGCTAAGGACAGACCAGTGGTAATAAGAAGAGAGATGAAG